>CAZUXP010000058.1:0-2524 GCA_964624275.1 uncultured Methanosarcinales archaeon | reverse complement strand
GTACGTTTTTTTTATTTGAACGTGCAAGAAATGGTGCAGTAGTAGGTGTCCAACAGCTCATAGGTTCATTGTCTTTATTTAATTTTTTGCTAAGTTTGTGTGGTATTTTAGTGGCATCAAGTTTAAGTTTTGTTTTAGCAGTTTATATATCTAAAATTGGAATTAGGATTGTGAGTATAATTCCGTATGCGCTTGTCGTAAAATCAATTATCTTATTTATCACTGCATTAGTGTTTTTCTTTGATGGGTTTGCGGGATTTGTTGTTTTAGTTACAGCAACATGTATTGGTATAAGCGCTTCTCGATATGGTATTGCAAAACATTATCTTATGGGATGTCTATTAGGTCCAACAATACTGTTTTTTTTAACATAAAGTATAAAAAGGGTGAATACTTTCATACATATCATGAAAAAAACAGAAATTTTAGAAAAAATTGAAGATGGCGCAATTCAATTTGTTGCAGTCTTAGAAGTTTTGGGTAAACCAAAAGACCATATTATTCAAACAGCAAAAGAAATTCAAAATGAAATACAAAGAGATGAACGATTTAATATTATAAATGGCGAAATTCAAGAACCAATAGAAGTTGAAGATTCGGATTCTTTATTCTCGTTATTTTGCGAATTTGAATTATTAGCAGATCGTTTTGATCAAGTGTTTGATTTTTGTTTAAAATATATGCCAGCATCCGTTGAAATGATTGAACCAGAAAAACTCTCGCTTCGAAGTACTGATGCAAATGGTATAATTAATGATTTTGTGAGTAAAGTTCACCAGGCTGATGGCATTGTGAAACAAAAAAATCAGGAAAATATACTATTACACAAGAATTTAAACATAATGGTTTTAAATACAATACGGTTATTTTTACGATTTGGTCCAGCAAATCCAGAAACTGTTGCCAAAGGGGTTGGTGTTTCAACACAAAATGCGCAAGACTTTTTAGAAAAAATGCTCAAAGATAAAATTGTTGAAAAAAATGGTGATTTATATCAGTTAGTAAAACAATAAATTTTTAATGTGAATACACAAAAGAGGATGTATGAGTCAAAAAGAGCGTATTATTGAGGCAATTTTATTTGCTGCTGGAAATCGAATATCTGTTTTGCGTATTCAAGAATTAGCAGAAATTTCAACGCAAGCTCAGACAATAAAACACTTAAAAAATATTCAAAAAAAATACGATGATTCACAATCACCCTTTGAAATTATAGACTTAGGTGAAGAATGGAAATTCACGGTTAAAAGTGAATTTATTCCAATAGTTGAAAAAATATCCCCTGATACTGAGTTTTCTAAAAGTGTAATTGAAACATTATCCATCTTAGCATGGAAAACGCCAATGCTTCAATCCGAACTCATCCATATTCGTTCAGCAAAAGCGTATGAACATGTACAAGAATTGCTTGAAAAAGGGTTTATTACAAAAGAAAAAATTGGTAGATCATATATTATAAAGCTTACGCAAAAATTCTATGATTATTTTGATATGGATAAACGAAAAATAAAAGAATCATTTGAAAAATTTCAGAATCAAGATCCGCTTGATCAAACAAAACTTGATGAAGATTTTGAGAAAATTAAAGAAACAAAACTTGAAGAAGCAAAATTACAAGCCGAATTGGACGAACAAAAACGTATAGCGGATATTGAGGAATTATCTGCAAAACCAAGTGTGCAAGAATTAAAAGAAGAAGAAAAAAAGTCTCAAAAAGATTTTTTAGCAAAATTTGAACAGGATTTATTACAAGCACAAGAGCGTACGCAAAAAACAGTTTCTGATTTAAAAAATACTGCAAAAGAGTCTCAACCGCTTCAAAAAGAAGAGTCAGATAGTGATATTGAATCTAATGACGATGTTGATGAAATAGTTCTTGAAAAAGATAAGAATTTTTCGTAAATTTATGTAAATAATTCGTATTTTTTAATTCTCACTGGACAAGTCCCCTCAAAGTCTTTAAAAATAACTATAGATACCTACCTATTATGATACTTTTCCAACTCCGTTGTCCAAAGTGTAAGAATTCACAGAATTATCAATTTATAGGTGGAGAAATCTTAAAGAAAAAAAAGCGCTGTGTGTATTGCGGAAAGACGTTTTCAGTCAAGTTTTGTCGTGAAAAAATTATTCAAAAAACCACGTGAAAACCAATAAGTATATAAAGCAAAAGAAGTCTATAATTATATAGAAATAATGTGCATTTTCTCGTCGAGAAAATAGTGAAATTATATTGGTGGATTGAGTGGAAGAAAATCAAATAAAAGTCGCATCTAAAGTCATTGAACAACCAATTGTTGATGAGATGAAACAATCTTTTTTATCTTATGCGATGAGTGTTATTGTCAGCCGGGCAATTCCTGATGTAAAAGATGGACTTAAACCTGTTCATCGACGAATTTTATATGCCATGCATGACATGGGTTTACTCTCAAACAAATCTTTTAAAAAATCTGCAAGAATTGTCGGTGAAGTCTTGGGTAAATATCATCCACATGGTGATTCTGCAGTATATGAATCTATG
>CAZUXP010000057.1:0-2674 GCA_964624275.1 uncultured Methanosarcinales archaeon | reverse complement strand
TTTGTCACTGCAATCAAGGAAAAGTGTTACCCTAATACGGGATAGTATAGATTTTGAAGAATATGTAAAATATATCGCAAATATTACCTGTCATATTGAAAAATCATCACAGATACTTGAGCAATCTATTTAAACAATCAGTTCTTCTGCAAATATATGAACATCTCTCAACCAACACAAAATCCTGTCATTGATCTGGCCTTAGATACATTAGACAAACAAAAACAAGCACTCATATTTGTTGGTTCAAAGAGATCTGCACAAAAAGTAGCACTTGATATTGCAAAAGCATGTAAAAAATCTAATCGAGTCACGTATGAAGCATTAAGTCATTCACTGCATACTGTTTTGCCAACACCAACTGATCAATGCGAAAAACTCAAAGAATGTACACAGTACGGTATTGCATTTCATCACGCAGGACTTGCATCAAAACAAAAAGAACTTATTGAAACCGAATTTAAGAAATCCCAACTTCCCATTATAGTCTGTACTCCCACTTTAGCAGCTGGTATGGATTTACCCGCATTTAGAACTATCTTAAAAGATGTCAAACGATTTAATCCTCCATGGGGTATGCAGTATATTCCAGTTTTAGAGTATTTACAGATGGCAGGTCGTGCTGGAAGACCGGGTAAAGAAGATTTTGGCGAGGCTATATTAGTTGCAAGTTCACCAAATGACTCACAGAAACTTATTGATATTTATATTAATGGACAAGTTGAAGATATTTATTCAAAACTAGCAGTTGAGCCAGTACTACGAACATATGTATTGTCACTTTTATCAACGCAGATTTGTGATACAACTCAATCACTGCAAGACTTTTTCTCAAAAACATTTTGGGCGCATCAATACGGAGATATGAATCAAATCCAACAAATTATTCAAAGAGTTTTAGGATTACTTGAGTCATACGGATTTATCGAAAAAACAAAAACGTCACAAAATGAATTCTTATCTGCTAATGAATTAACACAAAACAATCAAATACATGTCACTCGTCTTGGCGAGCGAGTTTGTCAGCTCTACATTGATCCATATAGTGCAAATCAAATCTTAGAGGGTTTACAAAAAGAAGATTTAAATGAATTCGGTATATTTCAATTACTCTGCTCAACACTTGAAATGAGACCGTTATTAAATGTGAAAGTCAAAGAAATTGAGGAAATGAATCAAATAGTCTTTACACATGAAGAATCATTTTCACAAAAAATACCAACTATCTATGATGAAGACTATGATGATTTTTATAAAACAGTTAAGACTACACAATATTTTTTAGATTGGATTGAGGAAAAAAACGAACAAGAGTTACTTACAAAATACGATATTCGACCAGGTGAAATTACCGCAAAAAACTTAATAATGGATTGGCTATTATATTGTTGTATTGAACTTGAAAACTGTCAAAAAAAACGAGTACACACAAAACTCTTACAAAATATACGAAAAAGACTGACATATGGAGTCAAAGAAGATTTACTTGCATTACTCCAACTCAAACAGATTGGAAAAGTACGTGCACGAAAACTTGTCGAAAAAGGATTTCACACACCAAAAGATCTCAATGATGTACCACTGCAAACCTTAAGTGAGATTGTGGGTGAGGCAATTGCAAAAACAATTAAAAATCAACTTGGAGAAAATCATATCATTACACCAAAAATAGAGAAAAAACAACTCACTCAACAGAGTTTGAGCCAATTTTAGACGAATCATGAATCTTATACGGAATTTTCACATGCATTTGCAATCCTCTTGGGGTGTTTTGTTTCGCATAAACATCGCCACCTAACCTAGTCACCCGATTTCTCACCGCTTGTAAACCAAGACCTGTCGAATTATAATCATCACTTACTGGTTTGTTTACCTGTTCACCTTTAAAAATAGATTCTAATTTATTTTCAGGAACTCCAATACCCGTATCTGAAATAATTGTATGAACCAGCGCACTATCATGTGATGTTTGATTAATTACGTATGCTATATTAATAACCCCATTTGGTGTATATTTAAGAGCATTACTTAATATATCTACATAAATTGCTTTTGTTAACAAACGATTACCAAATAACATTGGGTCAGAATCTAGACTACTTTTATCAAAATGAAAAACTAAATCACGATCTAACGAAATCGAATGATTATATAAATCCACAAGGTCTGATAATTCTTTGTAAACTCTAAATGGTTCAAAAACATCTGCTTGAGTAGTTTTATGCGATCGGAGTTTTGACACAATGTCTTGTAATTCACCTCGTGAAAATGTAAACATATCATCAAGTGTTGTCTTAATTGCTTGTAAATCCGAATGTACTTCCTGAACCGTTCGACTTGGAGAATTAGTTCCTCGAAGTGCATTTTTACAGTTCTCACTCATAATTTCAACTAATTGTGACATTCCAGCATAATTACTAATATCATGTGAAATTTGTGCAACTGAATGACGAATTTGAGAAGATTCTTTGTGCAAAAGTTCATTTTCAGTTTGTAACCGTAATATTTCAGCTTCATACTGTGCTATTTTTTGCTGTTCAATATTCGAAGTTATACTTTTTTTTATCATTAGTTAGTTAGTAAACTTAACTCATCATATATAAACATTTTCATTATTTCCGGCTCTGTCCCAAGAGTCTCATGATTTGCACAAATAAGTTGTGAAGTATTGCTC
>CAZUXP010000056.1:0-2808 GCA_964624275.1 uncultured Methanosarcinales archaeon | reverse complement strand
AAAATGGCAGTATCTGGTTTAGATTTAGACATTTTCATTGCCACTTTTTTTTCAACACCATCACTTTCTGTTTCAATCTTTAAAAGACCTTGTAGCATATGATGATGAATCGCAATAGGTGGTTTTAATCCAATTTTAGGAAATACATCGCGTGCTAACATATTTACTTTTCTCTGATCTAAACCAAGTTGAGCAATATCGGCTTGTAAATGATGAATATCGGCAGCTTGCATCAATGGATAAAAAATTTGTGCAGAAGGGTTCTGCGTTGATTCTTCACGACCCATAATTTGACCACATCGTAATACGCGTTGAACAGTTGCATTCATAGATAATTGTAATACTGTTTGCCAGTATTCTGGATGCGTATTAATAAAATCAGATGCCCAAACAAAAGACACTTTTGATAAATCCATCCCGCATGCTTTCCAAACTTCAATAAAATATTCACCAACAATTTTTATTTTTTCTAAATCACCACCCATTTTTTGATTTAACATTCCAAACCAATCAGCAACATAAAATGTAAAATGAATTCCAATGTTTGTAAGTTTATTTACTGTAATTGCGCGCAAAAGACCTTGTGCAATATGAATTTGCCCACTTGGCTCAAATCCGTCATATGCACGAATAATACGATTATTTTGTTCTTGTTCAAGAAATAATTTTTTGAGTTCTTCTTTTCCAATAATTTCTTCGGCAAATGTTTCAATTATAGCTAATTTATCTTCTAGTATCATTACAAACTATAAGTAGTGTAAGTTTTAAAAGGTATTGATTTTAATTTAAAAACTAAAGCTTTAAGTATTTGAGAAAACAAACTACGTATATGAATACCGAATTATTTGAAAAAATAAAAGAATTAGCTGAATCAAAATGTGTTCGAGATGCAAACTTAAAATGGTCAAAAGGTTCTCAAACATACATTGAAGAATTAAAAAAAGAAATTGACGAAGTACAAGTTGAACTTGATGCCAATAAACAGGTGTATCTTGAAGACGAATTGGGGGATATATTCTGGGATTACATGAATATATTGGTTAATTTAGTTAAAGAAGAAAAAATTGAATCAGTTCAAACAATTTTTGAACGATGTGAAAAAAAATATTCTCAAAGAATTCACGCTATTCAAACAAATATTTCTTGGGATGAAATAAAAGCTGAACAAAAAAAAGAACTTTTAATTGAACAAGAAAAAAAAGAAAGCTAAGTTAGCTTTTATTCGTCAGCCGAATCGTCTTCATCTGAAAATGCAGGTATTGCAGTTTTATTGATAATCATTATATCACCCATCGCTTTTACTAATTGATGAGGAACAATGACGCCCTTTGCGCTCCCTAAAACTTTGTTTAAAAACGAATTTTTGCTTGCACGAACTCGCCAACCAAATACTTTGTTTGTTGATAAAATTGCTTCTTCAACATCCCCAAAATAATCACCATTATCTGTAAAAACTCGCATATCATATGTTTCAGTAATTTTTTTCATCTTTAACATGGTTTTAACCCCGTATAAATATATACTTGTAAACAAAAATAGAGTATATAAATCTTTCGAATCACAAAGGAGTTGTTTGCTACTTTAAAATAACAACAAAAGGAAAGGTTTATAAATAAAATAGGTTTACACTCATTTTACGATGATTATTACAGAAGAATTGGTTAAAAAACTCAAAGATTTTGGTTTGAATAGTTATGAAGTGAAATTATGGGTTGCATTATTATCACGCGGTGTTTCAACTGCTGGTGAATTAAGCGATATTGCAAATGTGCCTCGATCACGAACATATGATGTTTTAGAATCTCTTGAAAAAAAAGGATTTATTTTAATGAAAATTGGAAAACCAATCAAATATCTTGCAATTGAGCCACAACGTATTATTGATGTATTACAAAAAAATATTGCAAATGAAGCGCAAACAAAATCAAAATTAGTTGAAGACCTTAAAAAAAGTGACATATTAGAAGAATTAAAATTATTACATACAAATGGAATCGAACATATTGATTCCTCAGATTTAAGCGGTGCAATTAAAGGACGTTCAAATCTCCACTCGCATTTGGAAGGAACAATTTCTGCGGCAGAACATTCAGTTACAATTTTAACAACAACGCAAGGTTTCTTGCAAAAAGTTGAATTATTGATGCCAACATTTGAGCGTTTACATAAACGAGGCGTTACAATTAAAATCGCAGCGCCATTAACCGCAGAATGTGATGCATTAGTTGAAGATGTTTCTCAATATGCCCAAGTTCGTCATACTGATAAACCTGCACGATTTGTGTTAATTGATAAAAAAGAAATTTTGTTTATGATTATGGATGACACACAAATACACCCATCATACGATGTTGGTATTTGGGTTAATACACCATTTTTTACCGAAGCGTTAGAAAATTTATTTGAATTAGCTTGGAAAGAAATGAAGGTTATTGCAAAATGAAAATAAAAACAAGATACAAAGTCGCAGCAGCAACTTTAGCACTAGCGGGGATGACGACAATATATTCTACTCATACTTACTTGAATAACAATCAACCTACTATTGCACATAATGTTGCACACGAGTTAGTTGAATTTGACAAAAAAGATATTACTAATATAGTAAAAGATCCAAATTTAGCACAAGACTTCGCACGCACATTAGATTCAATTCCTGAAAATGTACAACCAGTGCATGAAGCAATTACAGATTATAATAGTGCGCTTAGAAAAAATGGGTACATTAAAGTAGGCGGAATGCTTGGAAGCGCATTGTTCCTGATTGGTGCAGGTGTTAACATTATTAACGGTAAAGATGAAAAAGAA
>CAZUXP010000055.1:0-2885 GCA_964624275.1 uncultured Methanosarcinales archaeon | reverse complement strand
ATCCACCGCCATTATTTCGAACTGCACTTGGATATTTAGATATGTTTGCAAAAATTTCTGAAATATCATCTGGGACATTATCTAAATCCAACAGTGCTGTGTTGAATTTTTCGGTATATGCAGCATGATGTTTTTCGTAATGTGTTTGCATTGTTTGAGCATCAATATACGGTTCCAATGCACTATAATCATATGATAATTTCTCTTGTTTAAATACATGTTTATTTGTTTCCATAACTGTTTGATTTTTAAAATTTACAACTTCCGTTGAAAATGTTACTGATAAAAATGATAATAATATTAAAGTTGTTCCGTGTATCATAATTCTTATTTTATTTATGTTTTATTTCAGTCGTAAGTAATACAACCTCCTTACATAATCTTAGCACGAAAACAGATTTTTTATAAAAATAATTGTAATTAAATATCAATTTCGTAAGGTTTGTTAAAGCTCATTTTTTTTCATAAAAAAAAGCATTCGGTTTTGCATTATTTATTGAATATCAAGCATCTTCTATAAGTATTTATTTGAAAAACAATAGCTTTTGCGTTCTCATCATAAATAAAATTTGAATTTGATACGATATCTTACAATTAATGTATATTTTTACACTATATTTTTATAGTATGGAAGCACCTATTTTACAAGATATCGTCGTTATTTTTGCAATTGCATCTGTAGTAAATATTTTATTTTCTCGCATCAAAATCCCTACTATTATTGGTTATTTATTAACGGGTATCATTGCTGGACCTCATGTTTTTGGTATCATTACAGCACAACACGACATTGAAATTTTAGCCGAAATTGGGGTAATTTTCTTACTATTCACCATTGGTTTAGAATTTTCACTCAAGCATTTATTAAAAATCAGAAAAGTTGTATTTTGGGGTGGTTTAATTCAAATGACCTTAACTACTATTATATTCTTTTTTATATCTTTTTTTTACGATTTAACATGGAAATCCGGTTTATTTATCGGCTTTCTTGCAGCTCTTAGCAGTTCTGCACTTGTACTGAAAATTTTACAAGAACGTTCAGAACTCACTTCAAATTCAGGTAGAACAATATTAGGTATTCTTATTTTTCAAGATATTATGCTTGTCCCCCTTCTTCTATATACCAATATTTTAAGTTCTTCTAATGTTAACATTATACACGAAATAGCACTGCTTTTATTAAAAGCATCATTTATTATCGGTCTCGTATACTTTGGTAACCGATGGCTTTTACCCAAGATTATGAACCTTATAACCCATACAAAAAGTCAAGAGATGTTTATGATGGCAATATTACTGACCTGCTTTGGTGTTGCGTTACTTACAAATTATTTGGGAATGTCTCTCGCATTTGGAGCCTTTTTAGCCGGATTAATGATTTCTGAATCAGAATACAGTCATAATGTGTTTGGCAACCTGTTGCCCATTAAAGACATATTCACCAGTTTCTTTTTTGTATCAATAGGAATGTTACTTAACTTAGAGTTTGTAGCTGAAAACTCTCAAGTAGTACTTTTCAGTATTTTATTAGTTTTAGGAATAAAAACGATTATTGCGGGAGGTACCGGTTTTGTGCTCGGTCATACATTTAAGGGTACCGTAATGATTGGGCTTGCACTAAGTCAAGTTGGTGAATTCTCTTTTATTCTTGCCAAAATAGGCTTAAAAAACAACATTATTTCAGATTATGTGTATCAATTATTTCTTGCCGTAGCTGTTATTACTATGGCTCTTACCCCATTTTTACTAAACATTTCGCCATTACTATCAAAAATACTGATGAAACTTCCTTTACCCAATGTGTTACTCAAAGGATTGTTTCCTCTTCCGGAAATCGAAATACCTCAATTACTCAATCATTTAGTAATTATTGGAAAAGACAGAAGTGCTCTGCATGTCTCAAATATGGCAAAAAAATATTCTGTTCAACACTCATCCATTGTGTTTGATCCGGAAATTACACGAGAAAAACTTGCAAACGGTGACAATGTAGTATATGGAGATGCAATAAATGAACCTATTTTATTGAAAGCACACGTTGAAACTGCAGACGTTGTATTTGTTTCTGTTGGAGATATAATTCCAACAATGGTTATTATCGAAAAAATTCGAATACTCAACAAAAAATCCCACATCATTGTTCGTGCAAAAAATCTGGAATCTGTTGAACAATTATACAAATTGGGGGCTGATGAAGTATATCCGGAAAAATTTGAAATTGGTATAGGTATATGGAATAGAATTTTACTCAAAAAACAATTTTCACAAAAGAAAATCAACACAATTATAAACCAAATTAGACTTAATTGTTTGGGCGAATTCTTAAAAAAAGATACAATTAATAAACCGTCACCAATTCAAGATATTTCTCATATTACAATTACGGCATTAGAAATTGAAGACGGCTCGTGCATGAACAACACGTCTATCATGAATAGTAACTTAAGAAAAGAGACAGGTGCTACAATTTTAGCAGTAAAAAGAACTTCCGAAATGATAGAACATCCCACTCCTGATTTTGTTTTACAAAAAGACGATATTGCGTACTTAATGGGTAATCAAGAGCAAATTACACGAGCAACAAATTATTTTTTATCAAAAGAAAATCAAAATCTTGATACTGAGACAAAAGCTTCACTAGCATAGTCATCTTCTTTTAAAACCGAATTCCTACTATTTATTTGAAAAACACAAATAAATTCAGTTGTATGCTGTAATAATTATCAACTTCAAATATATGTTTTAATCATGAAACTGAACAGACGGCATTTTTTCCTTAAAAGCTTGCTGACGCTGTTTTGAAACATCAGAAGCTCCATATACCCCTAGGATATTGAGTTGCATGGCTTTCAATCTCTTTTCTGATTGTTCAATAAGCGTATAGT
>CAZUXP010000054.1:0-3459 GCA_964624275.1 uncultured Methanosarcinales archaeon | reverse complement strand
TTTGAATATTTATATATAAAGTAAAAATATGGATAATGACATGAAATTACGTAAATTTATTGTTACAACAATTAAAGAATTTTTGAATGAAAATGTTGAAAATTATATTGAATGGGAGAATTTATCAAACTCTGTTAAAAATGATATAGTTGAAAATGTTTATGGTAATAACAAATACGTTGAAAAAAACTATTGGAATCCAGATGCTTTAAAAGATGCAATAAACGATTTAATTAAAAATTATCAACCAAAATTTAAAATACAATATAGAAACACTAACGAACTTTATGATGAATTAGAACAAATAGGTTGGGGTATTTCAGAAAAAAATGTTGAGAATTTAATTTTGTTACTTAGAAATGGTAATGAATTAGACCCAATTATTTTAAATGATGGTAAGTTTTTTGATGGTGGACACAGATTAACTGCATATAAAAGATTGAATATTGAAAAGATACCAACTATTGATATTGGATTTATGTTGAATTTTGATTATGAAAAGTGGGATGATGGTGAGTTAAATTTTTAAAAGTTTTTGTAAGAAAATGCTAATTAGAACATATGATATAATAGTCTTTAAAAGGTAATAAAAAAGAACTTACAGGTAAAATAGCAAAATCTGGATACAGAGAAGTTGTGATAAATCATAACGGTACATAAAACAAGGTAAAAGATGGAAGGAATAAATGTATTAAGCCTATTCGATGGCATGTCGTGTGGCAGGATAGCTTTGGAACGTGCAGGAATTAAGGTAAATAATTACTTTGCTTCCGAGATTGACAAACACGCAATTAAGGTAACCCAAAGCAACTACCCTAATACAATACAAATTGGTGATGTAACAAAAGTGAAAGTAAAAACACTTTACTTATCGGAGGTTTATTCGTATATTTGTAATTATGATAACAATCTACAAAGCAAAATTCCCGAATGGGAAATGTTATATTGGCTTGACAAGGAATTCACTATGTCAGCGAAAATCGGAACACAAAAGCCGAATGAAGGACAAGAAGTACAAGAATTTACCACTTTACAATGCGTTGAGGAAATACGGTTTTCAAACAGTAGCTTGGGAAGTGTTAATAAAAGTAAAGACGATAGGGGAAGCCGAAAAAAGGGAGATGCAGATGATTTTAGAAAATCCATTAAACTACAACGTAGCTGCTGGCGGTATGACTATGAGTTTTACACCAGAAATTTGCAAGAAAATAGCAGAAAGTCAAAAGGGAGTACCAAAGACGAATATTCAGAAAAAAAGAATATCAAAAACATTGAAGAAAAGATTTCAAGACAAAGAAGAGAGGGATTTAGTTTCAAAGAAAACCAAAGAAGCGATGTGGAGACCAGAAGTAAGAAAGAAATACTTGGAAGGTCTGAAGAATATAGATTACAAAGAACGGTCAAAGAAGAAAAAAGAAACGGAAGAGAAGAAGAGACTACTCCTATTGAAAAAACTATCAGAGAACTACAAACATGGAATGAAACTAACGGAATTGAAAATAATTACTGGTGTTTCTTACGACTTCATAAGGAGGAACAAATCACGTTGGTTGAATACGATGGGGGACTCCACGTCTTTAAGGGAAGGGTAGACCTTTGTATAGGAGGCTCTCCTTGCCAAGGATTTAGCTTTAGCGGAAAGCAACTAAACTTCAATGACCCAAGAAGCAAATTATTTTTTGAGTTTGTAAGATTGAAAAACGAATGTAATCCAATTTACTTTTTACTGGAAAATGTAAAGATGAAAAAGGAACACGAGCAAGTGATAACAGAACACTTAGGTGTAGAACCCCTTTTGATAAATAGTGCATTACTGACTGCACACAACAGACCGAGATTATATTGGACTAATATACCAAACATTGAACAACCTAATGATTTGAATATTTTTTTGAAGAATATTCGTGATTTGCAAATTGGGAATTATGAATACCTACCAGAAGAAAAAACTGTAAATAGGGAATATAAAAAGAACTATTTACAATACGACATTAATGGTAAAGGACACGGAAGTCAAGACCAAAGAGCATATTATTTAGACAATAAACACGGTTGTTTAGATACAGGTGCAAGTGGTAAAGCAAAGGTTTTAGAAACTGACGGTAGAGTTAGAAAAATAACAAGGAACGAAGCCGAAAGATTACAAGGTGTACCTGATAACTATACTGATTGTGTTAGTAAAGCACAAGCGTTTAAAATGCTTGGTAATGGTTGGACAGTAGATGTAATTGCTCACATATTCAAAAACATAATTGCGTAGCAAAAGAGGAAAGGAAAAAAATACATTATATATAATTGAAACACAACAGCAATGTTTTATATTTGTTGTTATGTGTAGTTAATTAAAACAACAAAAATTATGATAGAGAAAATTCAAGAAGTGTATGAAAGAATTAACAATGAGTTTCTTTCGATGAGTCCATTCGGACCAATGAATAGTAAAAGTTACAGAGCAGAATTTAAAGAAAGGTTAGAAAACGAAATTGTTAATTCTGTTATTAAATGTGATGAAGAAAATAACCCACCAAATGTTATAGATTTTTGTTGTTTGGTAGCAAAAGTTTCTTGGACTGAAAACCACCAACAGAAGTATTGTGATTTAATATTTGGACAACCCGAACAAGTGATTAAACTTCAAAGAAACTTTTGATAAATTAATTAAACATAACGGTTGGGTATATGTGTTGTACGCCTAACCACCAACATTAAATTTAAGTACGACACTTCATTGGCGTATAACACATATACCTTGTTATGCACCATAATTTTAAGATAATATGAAAATAAACTTTGATTTAAAATGTAAGTATCCAAGTGTAGAAATTTGCTACAAAAATAAATCAGTAATGATAAGATATTGGGGTGGATTGAAATTTGATAAGGTCGTGCTTTATGGTGCATAACTAGTTTATATCAGGAACTTTTGTATTACAAAACGTGGCAAATCGAACTTTAAAAGGAACATTTACCGTTATAAATGTAGTGGGGCTTTAGTTTGTAGCTCCGTAGCCATGTTTTATATACTTTGTTATACACTGGCGTTTAATCACTTAACTATATTTGAAACACTGACTTAATAATTATTTTTTTTAGGAGAAGGGTATTTTATTAAAATATTATTTGTATATTTGCATTAACTCTGGTTTTGGGACGCAATCGGAGGATAAACAAAAACAAGTGCTTTGTAAGGAAAATTAACATGAAAATATAATATATAACTATTTATAAATAAATTAATAAATTTAAAATTATGATTTTAGAACAAACAGGACATCAAGGCGACACTCAGTGGTATCTTATTGATAAATTACCATCAGGTGCAAAAAAAACAAGCAAGCAATTTATTGCTGCATCAGAACAAACCGGTAATGTACATGCATTAAGTGGAAATTATGATATGTACGAGTATAATAAATAATGATACAAATATAAGAAAAAAAATGAATAATTAAAGAAAAT
>CAZUXP010000053.1:0-3482 GCA_964624275.1 uncultured Methanosarcinales archaeon | reverse complement strand
CAATAATAATTACAACAGCAGTAATAATCAAATATTCAGTTGCTGTTTGGGATTTTCTCAAAATCATTTTGGTACCTTCTTTCGTCTTTTAAAAGAGTTCGCAAGATCAATAATGTATTTTCCTTCACTTGTTTGATATACTAAAGGTCTGTCGCTATTAAATAATGCAACAATATCAAGTTCAAATTTACCTGGTTTTAAAACTTTCACAGATTCAATATCTAAGACAACCGGATTACTTTTATTGATTTCATCTCCAATAATATCATAAATATCTTTTTCAATGCGATTACGATCTTTTTGAGAAAGCTCTTCAACATTTTTTTCTTTTTGTACTTGAGCCAGTTTATCTGCTCGAATAAAATAGAATAATTTTGAACCACAAGTGCATCCTATTAAAATGTTTTGACTTGCGTCTTCATACATCTTTCCACAACGAACACATTGATGAGGCATTTATCTTCTCCGAGTTGTTTTTTTATCTACAGTAAATAATTGAATTTTTTCAGGATCTTGTTTAATTTCACGAACAACCGTTGCTGGACCAATTATGGTTAACCCACTTTTTTGACCCGATAAAAAACTTGCAAGAGTCGAGCGTACTTTATGAATCCAAGACAAACTTAAATTCTGCGGATAAATAACTGCTAATTCAATACCCTTAAATTTTGTATTAATCGAACTCATCGTATCAGAAATAAGTTTTGCTTCTTCATCTTTTCGAAGTTGTCCCTCTAAAAGTGCGATTTTATCTTTTTTTACAATACTAATGAGATATTTCACCCGTTCTTCCCCATTCATTGACATTATTTCAGCATAGGGTACAAATTGTATTGTGAGTTCAGACATTTTATTTCACCAACTCAAACAGACTATCATAGAGTTTATCTACGTGTTTACCAGACTTTGCAGAAATCCCAACAACTTTATACTGCGGGAATGCAGCTTCAACTCGCTTAATATTTGATTTTTTTAAATCGACTTTATTTGCAACCAATAAAACTGGAATATCACGTGCTTGTAAGTTTCCAATTATCGTTATGTTTACTTGTGTATATGGATCAGCTGTACTATCAAGCACAACAATAACTGCGTCCATGTCATCAAGCCATTTGATTGAATCTATAACACCTTTTGTTGCTTCTTTAGAGCGCTGTTTTGCTTCTTTATCTTTCATTCCATATTTCAAGAATTCTTCATAATCGATTTTTGTTGCAATACCAGGCGTATCAACTAAACTAAACGCAATTTCTTTTCCATTTTGCGATTTTATCGTTATTTGCTCTTTAATTTGAATTTCTCGTGTTTCATGAGCCATATTTGAGACTGAACCCATTTCTTCACCAAGCCAATCCATACAAATTCGATTAGCTAATGTTGTTTTTCCACCATTTGGCGGTCCATATAAGCCTAATTTGAGTTGTTTTTTTGATTTTAAGAAGCTCCCAAAGAACTTGTCAACAAATGTACGGAATAAATTTCTCATATATTCAGTATTTCAGTTAAAAGTTTATAAATGTTATTATTATTCTCTCTCTATTAGTAAAAATTTGGAGAAAAAATGAAACAAGTAATCGTTGTACAGAATGGCTTAAAACTTCCAAAAGGAAAATTAGCAGCACAATGCGCTCATGCAGCAGTTGAATCAGCTCATACTGCACATAAAGACATATATCAAACGTGGCGTAGAGAAGGACAAAAAAAGATTGTCTTAAAAGTCGATACTGAAAAAGAGTTATTTGTACTTTTACAACACGCAAAAGACGCAGGTATCAGTACTGCTCTTATTTCTGACGCTGGAAAGACATGTATTGCACCAGGAACAATTACGTGTCTTGGAATAGGTCCGGATGACGAAGATAAAATTGATACAATCACAAAAAAATTAAAAATGCTCTAAATTACTAAAATATTATCGGCGAACAAGTTTTTTAATCTCATCTTCAAATTCTTCAACGTCCGCAAAATCTTTATAGATTGATGCAAATCGAATGTATGCAACTTTATCGATTTTTCTGAGTTGTTGCATCACAAATCGCCCTAATTCGGTTGATTTAAACTCTACTGAGTCTTTATTACGCAGTTTTGCTTCAATAACATCAACCATTTCTTGCATTTGTTCGTACGTAACATTTCGTTTATGACACGATTGTGAGATTCCTTTAAGCAGTTTTGTTCGATCAAATACTTCTCTTGTTCCATCACGTTTAATAATAACTAATTCAACTTCCTCGACTTTTTCGTACGTTGTATATCGTTTTTGACAATGCAAACACTCACGTCTTCGTCGTGTAGAATGACCACTCGGCGTTTCACGTTTATCAATAACCTTACTTTCAGATGAGCCACAGAATGGACATTTCATTGTTCGAATTTTCCTTTGACTTTATACTCCGGTGAATTGAGTATTTTCAAATAATCTTTGTGAAACACTTGTTTTTTTAAAGATTTAACAAGCACTCTATATAACACAATTCGAAGTATAATAAAACCTATTAATACACCTACTAATATTGCAACGAATTGTACAGATTCCATATAAATTATAAATGAGTTGTCTTTTATATAGTTTTTGGATTGCACTAACGCAAACCACTCTTAAAAATACGTGTTCAATATATACATTAACTCAGCACAACTGAAGTTATTTCTGAAATACCTTCTAGACCAGGTGGACACAAATATTCTTCGTCCCAAAATAAAAAAATGATTTTTGAATGTGACAAAGTATTTAGCATAGATGAAAACGTTTCAGGATAAGTATTGCAAGGCATAAAGTCTGTTGTTAACACCCGAGTGACTGTTAAACCATCGTATTCATATAAATTAGAATCACCTGATGCATTCGTTGCAATAAAATAAAGATTACTATTTTGTGCCAAAACAAAATTACTTGGAGATGAATCCCCACTCCCACTTTGAATATCAGATACTAATTCAGTCGTACTCCCATCACTACGCCATAATTCATGACCACTTGTTCCATCATCTGCACTAAAATACACAAAACTATCACTATGTGATATCAGATTACTTGGATGTGAATTCCCACTCCCACTTTGAATATCAGATACTAATTCAGTCGTACTCCCATCACTACGCCATAATTCATGACCATTCGTTCCATCATCTGCACCAAAATACACAAAACCATCACTGTGAAAATCTGAAAGATGATCAAAGTTTCCTACAATATCAACATCTAATTTCGAATATAACACCCCTATTTTAGAAGGATTCGCAACTGTTCCAACAGCTTGATTACCAGAAATTTTATGTTCTGTACTTGTTTTTAAATCAGTATAGATAATTGCTACTTGTTCAACAAAATCATCTTGTGTCGACAAAAATTCAAGTCCCATACAATATATTTGTCTAGAATCGCCTATTCCTAAAGTAATACTTGAAACTTGCGAATTATTTTTATACTGTGCTATCCTATATTCGGTTCACACCTAAGTACCTTGATGCAGGAGTTTTAT
>CAZUXP010000052.1:0-3547 GCA_964624275.1 uncultured Methanosarcinales archaeon | reverse complement strand
TTCTTTAATTATTCATTTTTTTTCTTATATTTGTATCATTATTTATTATACAATTTTAAGTGATTCATGGATAGTTGGATATATTGATCATAATAATGTTGTTCATAGTCAACAATTTTTGTTGAAAATGGATATGTGAATATACCAACTCATTATGATCTTTATGGTAATGTACTCAAGGGATGGAGATGGAATTTTGATCGTTGCATCGATTGGTCGGTTTATTCTAATGGTAATCTTGAGGATGGTGATTTTGATCTTGTAAGAGAACATCTTAGAAGAAAATATAAAATTTATTTTTATGAAAATAGATATCACGATCTCGAATTTTTCAATAGAAAATTAAAAGAAGAAAAACTTAATAAATAAATTATATTATCATGAGAATGTGGATGATTGACCCAAGACTTTTATGTAGAAAACATTTATTTGGAGAACATGGTGAAATACATAAGCACCAACATAATTTTATTAAAAAACATAAAATAACTAAACGTGTTCATCCGGTGGTTCAAATAGAACCATCTGCAATGAAAACAAGACATGATCAACTTGCCCAAGAAATGATTAGAAGAAAATTTAATCATAATTCACCATATGAAATGCCAGATATTTCATATCTTGAGGAAAGTGAGAGAAATGCAAAAGTTAATTTAAATTTATCAGTTGAGGATCTTATTAGTAGGTGTCCTATTTGTGAAAAAAATTTTAGCTTGTAAAATATAAAAATTTTAATTACATTTGTGAAATAAATAAAAATTAATAATTAATGATAACATTAGAAGATTTTACACTAGAAATCAGAGCAAAGATTCCCGAATACATGAAAAGATGTACAAGAGACTTATATTCGGGTGTTGAAGCCGAAAATTTTGATCCTAAAAATTCAACAATTTTTGTTGAAAATAAATTATATTGAAAATAAAATTTGAATAATGGAACGAAATGTAATTTATATGGAAAATTGTAAGATTACCATGAAAAGACTTCAAGATAAATCTATTGATGGTATAATCACATCACCACCATATAATGTTAATACCGAAAGAAGTGATTTCTATTACAACAACGGTTATTCTGAATTAGATGGATTGAGTGAAAACGACTACCTTGAAGTTAGAACTAATGAGTTTAAGGAATTTTCAAGAGTGATTAATGATACTGGAGTGATTTGCTACAATATATCTTATGCAAAAGAAAATCCAATACTACCGACTTTATTAGTTGCAAAAATCCATAACGAAACCGATTTAACAATTGCTGATATAATTTGTTGGAAAAAACCAAATGCTATACCATTTCAAACATCACCAACTAAATTGAGTAGAATAACTGAATTAATTTATGTTTTTGTAAAGAAAGAACACTTACATACGTTTAAAACTAATAAAGTAGTAAGTAAAGTAAATGAAAAGACTGGACAGAGATTTTACAAAAATTATGTAAATTATATTGAAGCAAGAAACAATGATGGATACCAATGTCAATTAAAAGCATCATTTTCACAAGACTTAGTAAATCAATTAATAAATATTTACTTTCCGAAAGGTAGTTTGATATATGATCCATTCACAGGAATAGGAACAACTCAATTAAGTTGTATTGAAAATGAATGTGATTATATTGGAAGTGAATTGGTAAAAGACCATTATGAAATTGCATTAAAAAGAGTGGTAGAAAAAAGAAAAGAAAAAGATTTACAAGCAAGAACTCAATTTCAAAACGAAACATAGAACTTGCTTATATTGGCACAGTTGGTTTGGAAAAAAGTTTTGATATTTCTAAAAATTAACGGTGACTCAACAGTAGTTCACACGATAAACTTTGATATGAAAAATGAACGTAGTAATAATATTTTTTTGAGTGATGACAAAAATGGTTTTGAAAAAACCAAAAATATTCTTTGGCATGGAGAATGCCTTGAGTTAATGAAACAAATACCCGACCAAAGCATAAACTTTATTTGTTGTGATTTACCATATGGAGTTACTAAAAACAAATGGGATTCATTGATTGATTTGGATTTGCTTTGGAAACAATATGAACGGGTGATTATTGAAAATGGTGCAATTGTTCTTTTTGGACAGGATAAATTTTCTGCAAGGCTGATGCTCTCAAATGAAAAACTACATAGGTATAATTTGGTATGGCAAAAGACAACACCAACAGGACACTTGAATGCTAAAAGAATGCCTTTGAGAAGCCACGAAGATATATTGGTGTTTTACAAGAAATTACCAACCTATAATCCACAAAAAACAACAGGACACGAAAGAAAAGTAAGTACAGCAAAACACAAGCGGAACTCAAAAAAAACTACTAATTATGGAGAACACGGACTTACCACCTATGATAGCACAGAAAGATACCCAAAAAGTGTTTTGACTTTTGCAACGGATAAACAAAAATCTGCTTTACACCCAACACAAAAACCATTGGAGTTGATAAAATACCTTGTAAGAACTTATTCAAATGAAAATGATTGGGTACTTGATAACACTTGTGGAAGCAACACAACTGGACTTGCTTGTTTTGAATTAAAACGAAATTACATAGGAATTGAAAACGATTTTGATATGTACGAAATTTCAAAAGAGCGGGTGGGAGAAAAAAATATTTACAACTTAAACATAAAACTTTCAATTTATGACAAACGATAATAAACAGCAGAAACTTTCGGATAGCACGGACACAGCTATTGCTTATAGCACGTGTTACCCACAGTTTTTTCATGGTGATATTAAAATTTACAATGGAAATAATATCGAGGTTTTGCAATCACTTAACCTTGATTTATCTAAATGTATTTTTGTAAGCGACCCACCTTTTAATATTGGTTATCATTACGACCAATACAATGACAAAATGAATGAGGATGATTACTATAATTGGTTAGTTGATATTTTTGGTACTAATAAACAAGTGATTATTCATTACCCTGAATACCTTTACAAGTATGCTTTTAATATGGGTTTATTTCCTGAAAAAGTGGTTAGTTGGGTTTATAATTCAAATACTGGAAAACAACATAGGGATATTGCTTTCTTTGCTGTTAAGCCTGATTTTAGAAAAGTTGGTCAACCTTACAAAAATCCAACTGATAAAAGAATAGCCAAACGAATAGCCGAAGGAAAAACAGCGAGGCTTTATGATTGGTGGGAAATAAACCAAGTAAAAAATGTTAGTGCCGAAAAAACAGCACATCCTTGTCAAATGCCGTTGCAAGTAATGGAAAACATTATAGGCATATTACCCGAAGATTATACCATTATTGACCCATTTTTAGGAAGTGGAACAACGGCATTAGCTTGTCAAAAATACAAACGCAAATTTATAGGAATAGAACTTGACCCTAAATATTTTGAGATTGCAAAACAACGGATTTTTAATTCGGTAGGACTTTTCTCAAATTGTAGGTAACGGTTGACGGTAAACTCTCGTTGCCGATATCAAATACGAGAGACTTAAAATTTACTACAATGGATGAAAGAGATTACAAAGCTATGAATAAAGACACACAAGGCAAAGGAGTTTTACCGTGTGTTAG
>CAZUXP010000051.1:0-3598 GCA_964624275.1 uncultured Methanosarcinales archaeon | reverse complement strand
GCTATAGCAAAACAAACTGGAGTTTCTGTTATGACAGTGAATCGAAAACGAAAGAAATTAGAGTTTGAAAACATAATTCAATACTATACTGCATTAAATTTAAATGAGCAAGGTTTAGAATTATTTGAAGTTCGTCAATTATATATTATTAAATTTCAAGCAGGCTTAACAAAAACGGATTATGTCAAAAAGCTTGAACAAAATACACAAGCAAGAGTATTTAATGCAAAATTTGTAAGCACATCATATTTAGGTGAAAAAGACGGTCATCTCGCGTTTATTTTGATTTTAGAAGCTCAAACAAAAACAGCGTTAACCGAAGAATTTAATGGTCATATTATTCCTTTTATTCGCAAAAATTTAGGACAAAATAGTATTGTAGATGTGCAGGCAATTCATTTGAATGATATAATTAGACTTCACCATAATTATATGCCTGATATTAATATGCAAAATGGTATATTGCGTTCTGATTGGCCTGATGAATATATTTTTGTTGATGAAGTAAAATATATTGATGAAGATAAAAATTTAAATTCATTTTGAATTCATAGGCTTTGTTCAAAGTCTCAATACTTACTAAAACGCAGGGCTGATATTACTTGCAAAAATATCACTCAGAGCATGCATAAAATCACGTCATATTGGTTTTTCATGCCAAAGCAAAAAATAGTTTTACAAGTTTTCAAAAAGTTTTTTTGAATCCGAGGTGTTTTTCGTATCAAAACAGACTTTTTTAACAAATTTTGTTTATACGAACATTTATAAATATTCTCGTCTTAGAAGTGATTATGTTAGATATAAAATATATTCGGGATTTTTCTGATGAGGTAAAACAAAATATACAGAAAAAAGGTCGAAATGATACTGAAATAGTCGATGATGTCTTGAAACTGGATGATGATTTACGGTTGTGTATGAAAGAGGAACAATCTCATCGAGCTTCTCGTAATTCATTAAGTAAAGAAATTAATGAATATAAAAAAAATAAGAAAGATGTGTCAGAGTTGTTAGCGCAAGTACAAGCGATACCGCAAAAAATCAAAGAGACAACGCAAAAACGTCTTGATATTGAATCACAGTTAATGAATCTATTGAAAAAAATTCCAAACATTATTCACAAAGATGTTCCAATCGGAGTATCGGATAAAGATAATGTTGCAGTAAAAACAATTGGTGAACCAACAAAGTTTTCATTTGAACCAAAACCGCATCAACAAATTGCGGTTAATCTTGGTATGGCGGATTTTGAAAGTTCTGCGGAGACTTCTGGAAATGGTTTTTATTATTTGCAAGGTGATTTAGCACTCTTAAATCAAGCTCTACTGAGGTTTACAATAGAATATATGGTAAAACAAAAATTCGTGTATGTCGAAACACCATATTTTTTGCGTTCTCATGTTATTGAAAATGTTGTGTCTTTAGATGATCAAGAAAACCAAATATATAAAATTGCAGATGAGGATTTGTATGCAATTGGAACAAGTGAACATTCGCTGATAGGTCGATTTGTTGGTAAAACAATTCCTGAAAATGATCTACCAATTTTGCATACGAGTTATTCAATGTGTTTTCGAAAAGAAAAAGGCAGTCATGGACTTGATGAGCGAGGTTTATTTCGAACACACCAATTTAATAAGATTGAAATGATTGGTATATGTAAACCTGCTGAATCACTTGTTATTTATGAACAATTCAAAAGTATTACTATTGATATTTTTACACAACTCAAGCTTCCTATTCGAGTGTTACAGTTATGTAGCGGAGATTTAGGTGATTTAAAACATGATCAAGTTGATATTGAAGCATGGTCTCCTCGTCGTAATGAATATATTGAAGTTGGTTCGTGTTCAAATTTAACCGATGCTCAAGCACGTCAATTAGGGATTCGGGTTAAATCAAAAGATGGTTCCTCTTATACTCCACATACATTAAATAATACTGCGATAGCAACAAGTCGTGCTTTAGTTGCAATACTTGAAAATAACCAATTAGAAAATGGAGAGGTAGTAATTCCAGAAGTGTTAGTACCGTATATGTTTGGGAAAACACATCTTAAAAAAGTATAATGACTCGAATTCATGGTTCGGTTTTTGTAATAATTGGTTTGGTAGTGAGTGTTGTGTCATATTTATTAGAACATCTTTTTGCATTTTTATATGTCGGTATTGTTTTTATATTCTATGGTTTAATAAAATTGATTTTTTTTTCTTCGAAAAAAGAAAAATCTCAAACTCAAAATCCGCATTTGCAACCAAATCAATCTAATCAGAAATATCAACAACAGCAATACCCACAATTAAAACCAAATGTGAAAGTTCATTATCATCCGCAAACAA
This sequence comes from uncultured Methanosarcinales archaeon, assembly GCA_964624275.1. Lineage (GTDB taxonomy): Archaea > Nanobdellota > Nanobdellia > Woesearchaeales > DATGWN01 > CAZUXP01. The sequence continues at coordinate 1,259 of CAZUXP010000051.1, read as the reverse complement.
ATTATCAATACGTTATTTGTCCAAGTTGCGGGTATCATATGCATACAAGTTATCGTTTTTGTCCGCGATGCGGATACGAGGTCCACAAATGAAAATTAGTATAGACACAAAAGAAGATTCACCTGCAGAGATACAAAAAGTGATTGAATTGTTACAATCAATTCTCACACAACAACCTTCTTCATCTTCGTATTATCAAGAAGAACAAAAAGAAAATCAACCAAAAACGCAACCGATAACTGATTTTACTTCAATTTTTCAAAACACGCAAAAACCGCTTGAACAACGACAAGAAGAACAACCTAAAAAGGAAGAAGAAAATTCTTCGGATGATATGTTCAAGATTTTGCCGTATTAAGTTATGTTATTTTGTTGAGTGAAGAAAAATAATTATAATTTCACTTTTTTCACATCATTCTCATCAACTGAAACAATTAATTCATCTTTCCCTGCTAAGATTGAATGAACAGTTACATCAGATAAATTTAGCTCAGATGTGATAACCCTTAGTAAAACAGAAATATCTGATGTTTCAGAATAATGTAATACGATTTCTCCAACGTCAATTGATGAACTAATTCCAAGATCTTTCATTGTGTTATCATCTGCAACAACAAAGACCGAATCAGTGAGTTCAAATGTTCGAAGTGTTTGAGAAGGTTTTAAAGCTAATTTTTGTTGTTTTTCAAGTAATTTTTTCTCAACTGCCTTTTCATTGCTGATATATGCTCCTTTTAATCCAGTTTTTGTTGTAACTGCATATTTTGGTAATTCATTTGTGCTTAACACTAAATCTTTAATATCAATTCTTCGTAACACACTAATGACTGCATCAACATGTTTTTGCAGTTGTAAATCTTGAATGACTAATCGTGCTAATGCACTTTGATTAATAAGTCCTTGTGAAAAACTTTGCGCAATTGCTGGTTTACTTAAAATGTAATCTCGAATTTGATCTCGTATTGATGGCATATATTATTATTTCACATAGTTATTTATATATTTTGCTGTTTTTGACAAATATTTGTTTAATGTGTGTTTTTCTAGTCTTTTCTGCCAAAAAATTTACATCAACATACTTAATCCTTTTTATTACAAGGAAGTGAAAAAATGAAACAAATAAAAAAATTAACACAGATTGGCTTAGCAGGTCTTGTTTTAGCAACATCTGCAACAGCTGGAATAACAAACAAATTAGAGCAAGGTTACACAACAAATGATACACATCAAAGTAGATTGTGGACAATTGCAAAAAGTGA
>CAZUXP010000050.1:0-3600 GCA_964624275.1 uncultured Methanosarcinales archaeon | reverse complement strand
AACTCAGTCTCCATATCTTTTCGAATCTGTTGAACCCGATCAGAATAATCTTGTCCTCCTTTTTCTAATAAAATTCCATAAAATTTGTGAAAAAATTCTTTTGCAGGTTTGGTTCTTTTTGTTAGGTCTAAAATTACATCCGAATAACTTCTTGAACCTTTTAATTCATTTAAAGCTTCAAGAGCTTGTGAATTAAGTTGAATTCAAAGAAATCTTTTTAAATGGGCTTCATTTCTTTTTGTAATATTGCTCGGATAGCCAAGTAGTAAGGCAAGAGGCTGCAACCCTCTGATCCTGGGTGCAACTCCCAGTCCGGGCTTTTTCTTGTTTATGTAATTTGCAATTACTGGGGCTGTAGCTATATTTATAAATAAGTTTTACTTTATTTGGCAAATAGAGGTTTTTTACATGAAATTTATATTTACGTGTGTTATAATAATGGGTTTAGTTTTGATTGGTGCATTTGCTGATACACAAAATAATCATATTGAATCGGTTATGACATCATCTCAAAACATAAAACCTCAGATTACCTCAATTACTATTCCTCCTGATTTAACTGAATTTGATGTTTTGGCAGTATATGAAATTCAAGATGAGTTTGAAAGTGATGATTTAGAAATTCAAATGCGTGTTGATATTACTGATCAAGTAAATAGCGATTATATTCAAATAATATCTCACACACAATCAGGTTGGGAATCATCAGAGTTTGAAGTGATACAAAAAACTGATACTGTTCTTCGGATAAGTTTCAAACCAAAATCTGATAAATTTGCATTAGTTCAAAGTGATGCGCAAATACGCATTTTAGAATCACCTGAGTCACAAACACTACTCCCAAATATCAATATGGGTGATATTACTAACTTTCAAAAACCTTATATTTATGTTATTGGTGGTATAGGTGTATTGATAATGTTTATTATTTTTGCACAGTTTATTCTTCGTGTTCGATATGAATCGCAAATACATAAAAATTTTCATAGCAAGAATAATCATTCGCAAGAAAAATCTCAAACACCTTCACAGATGCCACCACCAAAAGATTTGCACGATCCAATTGATCAAAAAATTATCGATTTATTACGTCAACAAAAAAGTCATGGTTTTATTGTGAATAGGCTTTTAGATGAAGGTTTTGAAATGGAAAAAATAAATGAACGATTTGAAAAATTATCTTTTTCACATCCGGGTTTTAAAAATTAGTTACGTAATTATTTTTTAAGATCATTAATTTGATAAATACGTACTATTTGTAATATTGGGTCAAAAAATCACTTATTTGGGAACTTCAATGTTACTTTTAAGTAAAAACATTTTAACCAAACATTTAAGAGCTATCATTTCTTTTTATAGTATATGAATACAAGAATGTTGGTAACAGAGAATGGTGAAACATATTTTATTAAAGATATTTCTTTAGATTATCATTTTAAATATGGATATATCCGAACAAAAGATTTACAAGAAGATGGGGTGTTGATTCAATCTTCAAAAGGTATTTTTTGTTCATTATTTCAACCATCTTTTTCTGATATGTATAAACGTATCAAACGTGTCGCACAAATAATAACTCCTAAAGATGCAGGTTTTATTTTAGCGGAAACGCTTGTTGGTCGAGATTCGGTTTGTGTCGATGCAGGTGGCGGAAGTGGTGGTCTTTCATGTTTTTTAGCAAGATATGTAAAAAAAATATATTGTTATGATATACGTGAAGATCATATTAAGATTATAAAACAGAATAAAGAGTTTTTAGGATTAAAAAATCTTATAATTAAACAAGGGGATATTTATAAAAGAATTCCACATAAAAATGTCGATTTAATAACATTAGATGTTCCAGAGCCATATCTTTGTTTAGATTTAGTTTCAAAAGCACTTAAACCGGGAGGATTCTTAGTTACGTATGTGCCTTGTACAAATCAATTGCTTGATATTTCAAATGCAGTTAAAGATCACAAAGATTTTTTTTTCATTAAACACGTTGAGATTCAACAACGATATTGGAAAGCAAGTGGAACATCAATTCGACCTGAAACACAAGGACCAATACATACAGGTTTTATATCAATAATTCGAAGAAAATGAGAAAAGATGTCGTTGCAGTAGCAATAATTCAGGAAAGAAAAGTATTAGTCTTGTGGAAGAAAAAGCGCCAACATTATGAATTTCCGGGTGGTGTTGTTGAATTATTAGAAGACAAAGAAGTTGCACTTAAACGAGAAGCATTAGAAGAAATCGGAATTCATATTCATAATATAAAATACCATAGTCAATTTAAATTTCGGGTAGGCATTGATGATTTCAAAATATTTATGTATACTGCAACAATACATCATGCGCCCCAATTATCAGTAGATTTTGATCATTATGTGTGGGTTCCAATTTCACTGTATCAATCATATAAATTGGCTCCAAATGTTTTGGATTTTTGTCGAAATTTTAAATAAAATTATGTTCGTAAATTATTCGCAAACATTGCCCCCATCGAACATGGAAATGTAACCAAAATAGTTCTTTTTAATGAGAGATAAAAATCAATATTCCAGGGTGCTCGTTCAATAATAATAAGAAGTAATGCAACAACACAAAATGAAATAATATACGTTAGAAATGTTCTTTTTAAAAATTCAACCCAATGTTGTGACATGTGATTTTTATAGTACATATAATAATTGAATAATGAAATAAACATTATTGAAATAATAAAAATTGAAAATATATTAAAAAAGTGAAGTTCTCCTCCTAATTCCCACACTTCTTGTGTAAATCCAACAGGTATTGCAAGTACTGATGCGCCTATAACAATTTGGAGAACATCTTTAATGCTAAATTTAAATTGTAATACTTTATTGAAACTGTGAAGTATTGATTCTTTATGTGGATGTTCTAAAATGTGCTTTTTCAACAATTCGGGATCAATATGTTTTTTCACAATTAGGTATTTTTTTAAAACTATATAAATTTTCTTGTTAGCTTCATACAATTTTTTGAGTGATTTTGCATCACAAGGTCAAAACTCATCTAATAATTCTTTGAGTGCGTTAGTGTGGGTTGTCCCTCACGGGGCAGTAGCACTTATAAGAAACCATACAAAGTGTGTTTTTATTTTAAAACAGACCTTTGAAATTGAGTCGGATTTGGTATTATATTTTATACAAAGCCATACTTAAAAATTCTTGTGGTTGAGATTTTGAATTTTTATGTGAAGTATCGTATAAATTTAAAAAATCATATGAGTGTGGAACTTCTAAAGATGATTTTTCAATTCGACCATCTGATACGAAAACTTCGTTTCCGGTTCGTTCTTGTTTTCTTTGTATTTTTAACCTTGTTTCAGGACAGAGTCCGCCATCAAACATATCATCTATACTCATTTTATTTCTCCAACAAGTAATACTCAAGAATTTTATGCATATTAATTCCGAGTATTACTCGAAATTCTATGCTTTGACAACTACTGATACGACACTTATTTTTTCGTTATCAGTATTTATCATAGTATCTACATAGTTTTATATCTTTAAATAGTTTTTGGAAAATTGGCTACGTAGAAATCATTTTGATAATTAGACTGAAAGTCGCAAAAAGCGACTT
>CAZUXP010000049.1:0-3727 GCA_964624275.1 uncultured Methanosarcinales archaeon | reverse complement strand
ATATGTATGGCCGCGTGTTGGGTACCCACCACTTGTTACACCATTTTCTCAATATGTAAAAAACCTTGCTTTATTTAATATTATGCAAGTTGCTAAAGGCGGTGAGCGTTGGTCTATGATTGCAGATAATATTTGGGATATGATTTTGGGTAAAGCCGGAAAATTACCGGGTGAAGTTGCTCCTGAAATTAAAAAATTAGCAAAAGAACAAGGTCGTGAATTCTTTACGGGGTCTCCACAGGAATTGTATCCTGATAAATTAGATGAGTTCCGAAAAGAAATGAAGGAAAATAATTGGGATTTCGGTAAAGATAATGAAGAATTATTTGAATTAGCTATGCACCCAGAGCAATATAGAGCTCTTCGTTCGGGAAAAGCAAAAGAAGCTTTTGAAGCTGAATTGGCTGCAAAAAAAGCAGAAATAGCTCAGAAAAACGCTCCTGCAAAACCTGCTAAACAAGAAGGAACGTTTGAACCGAAAACATTACAAGTTGATGTGAATGGTGAAAAATTCGTTGTAAATGTTAGTTATGGTGATGCAGCACCTGTTTCATCTGCTCCCGCACCTGCTCAAAATGCAGCTCCTGCTGCTCCAAGTGGAGATACAAAGGAGATTATTGCACCAATTTCAGGTAAATTCTTTTTAACCAAAGATTCTTCTGAAACTCCGGTTAAAGTTGGTGATACAATCAAAGAAGGACAAGTAATCGGGTATATTGAAGCGATGAAGGTGTTCAATACTATTACTGCTGATTATGCCGGAAAAGTTGTTGAAATTTGCTACAATCCGGGTGAGGAAATTGATGAGGATGATGTAATAATTCGAGTTCAATAAATAGTCTCAAGTTAATAATATAAACGCCGATATATGTCGGCGTTTTTTTAATTTTTTGTTTAAAAAAATAATATGGAGATATTAGAGAAACTTTACGAAATGACAGCAATTGGCAATTTAATTGCCGATCCGCAAACATTAATAATGTATGGTATTGGGTTTTTGTTGTTATATTTAGGGATTGTTAAAAGATACGAACCCTTGTTGTTGGTGCCAATCGCTTTTGGTGTGATTTTGGCAAATTTTCCTCTCGGACAGATGGGGGTTGTTCCTGCTCATTACATCAAAGATTTATTTTTAGATATGGATATTGATGTTTTCAATACTTTTAGTTCGGAAGAACAAGAAGAATTATTGAAAAATAGTCATTACATGAATCTGTATGAAATTGCACATGAGTACGGTATCATGAATTTTCTTTACTATTCTTTGCTTAAAACAGGTCTGTTGCCACCACTAATCTTTTTGGGGGTTGGTGCAATGACTGATTTTGGTCCGATGTTGCGAAATCTGAAGTTAGCCTTGTTTGGTGCAGCTGCCCAACTTGGTATTTTTACAGTATTAATTGTTGCAATGGCAAGTGGTCAGTTTGATATTAAGGAGGCTTCATCGCTCGCTATTATTGGTGGTGCTGATGGTCCGACTGCAATTTTTACAACTATTAAATTAGCACCTCACTTACTCGGACCGATTGCTATTGCTGCGTATTCATATATGGCGTTGGTACCGGTTATTATTCCTTTTATTGTGAAACTTACGTGTAATGAAAAGGAGCTGAAAATTAATATGAAAGAAATGGATAAAAAATATCCGGCTAAGCACACAATTAAGAATCAGCGTGCGGTGAAAATTGCATTTCCAATTGTTTTAGGTACTGTTATTATAATTTTAGTACCATCTTCAGCCCCATTATTGGGTATGTTGTTGTTTGGTAACTTAATTAAAGAAATTGGTGCCGATACCCAACGTTTAACTATCGCTGCTACCGATTATATTATGAATCCGGCAACTATTATTCTTGGACTTACGGTTGGTGCTACTATGACTACAGATGTGTTCTTAGATATTACAACTTTATTAATTATTGTTGGTGGATTTTTTGCCTTTGCTATTTCTGTTGCAGGAGGTGTGTATGCAGTTAAATTGTATAATTTATTTTCAGCTAAAAAAATAAATCCATTGATTGGAGCTACCGGTTTAAGTGCCGTGCCAATGGCTTCTCGTGTTGCAAACGAAATATCTACAAAATATGATTCAAAAAATCATGTTCTTCAATATTGTATGTCGAGTAACGTGTCGGGGGTAATTGGCTCCGCTGTTGCTGCCGGTGTGCTTATTGGTTTTGTGGGAGGATAATAATATTTGTACTATACAAAACTTTCTGAAGCCCTGAAACATGTTATATGTTCTCAGGGCTTTTTTTTGTGAAACAGGTACAATGCAATCTATTTCAAAATTATTTATCTTCCGTATTTTATATGTTTTGGTATATATGATTTTTTCTATATATTTGGGTAATGAAATAGCTCAAAACAACCGATAATTTTTTTTGATTCAGAAAATGCAACAATCTTTATACTGACGCATGATTTTCTAATGACATACAAGCACGCTGTGGTTTAGAGTGAGAGTAAAGGAGGTCGTATAATTCTTTTTGGTTGTATATTTCTGTAGAAATACAATAAATAATCCCGCAATTTTTTCCGTGTATCTGAAAAAAAAACGTACTTTTATTGAAAATATAAAAATGATTTATGCTTATTTTTATAAATGATTAAATTTGCACAATGAAATTTTATCATACTCAAGAAAATAGACAAAAAAAATTATATAACCCTGTATTATGCACTAAAGATAATGCGTGGCTTGGTGAAGCATACTATTTTTGGGAAGAAGAAAGTGATGCTGATTTCTGGGGAAATAAATTTAAGAACAAAACAGGTGATTACGATGTTTATATTTCAGAAATCTCTTTAGAAAATGTTCTTGATACAGTTTTCAATAGGGAACATTATTTTTTTTGGATAAAACAAATAGAAAAAGTCGCAAAGAATTTTATAAAAAAAACAAATTCTAAACCGACACTTAAAGAAATAAATGATTACTTTAAAGAAAAAAATATTTGGACTCAGATTGATGGGATATTGTTTCAGGATATTTCACAAAACCCTGTCCATTTTATGGTTAAAGAATTTCAATATAAGAAAAGAATACAGTTAGCATTATATGATAAAGAAAAAATAATTAACTTTGCATTCCATTATTCAGGAAAATGTATTTAAAACGAAAGTAAAATGATAGATTTAGAAAAATTAGAAAGAGATATAGATACATTATTAGCAAGCGAAACTAGTAATACTCTAAGCAATTGGTTACTAAAGAAAAGATTTGGTAACTTGAATAATGTATTAGGAAACGGCACATTTGTTAGTTTGCAATGTCAAAAGCAACCAATATTTTCTAATACTAAGGCATCGGGTAATTTTAACAAATCAGATAATGATTTTCCCAATACACCAAATAATAGACAAGCAGCATAATGGAAGTATCTAATCAACCTAAATTAAGATTTCATGGAGTTGATATTGTAAATGTAAAATTTGATGGCTTCACAAATTATGATAATAAAACAGGTATTGATTTAAATGTTGAGCCAAAAGTTTTTTATCCAGAAGACAGCAATACTTTTTTTAGAATCGTAATGGAAGTATTTATTCATTGTGAAAACTTCTTTGATTTAAATTTAGTTGCTGTTGGTAATTTTGAATTTGATAGTGAAATACCTGACCAAGAACTAAAAAAGAATTTCGTAAATACAAATGCTCCAGCGATAATGTTTACATATGTAAGAGCTTTTGTAACCACATTAACTTCAAACTTGGGAAATGTAAC
>CAZUXP010000048.1:0-3895 GCA_964624275.1 uncultured Methanosarcinales archaeon | reverse complement strand
GTTAATACCACTTACAACTACTAAAAGATTCTGAGGGGTTTGGTCTTGTAAAAATTTTGATGCAAATATTGCTGTTTGACTTGAACCTAAACCTGGTAAAAACGCAGCAAAAAAACCTGCAATAACTGAGATACAAAATAACGGCACATACAATACGTTTTTCACATAAAATAGTGTTTTTTCTTGAATAGGAAAAGATTGCTGTTGACGTAAGCTTTCATATAAAAGTGAAATACCGAATAACCCTGACAAAAGAGGTAAGAGTGGTTGAGAAAAAGAGGTATTAACAAAAACTAAGATTCCTAAGATTGCAGATATGCAAAAAAATATAATTGCATATACTCGCTTTTTCTTTGATTCAAAATAAATAAGTAAACCAACTGCACTCAATAAAATATATCCTGTTATACTTGAAATAAATTCTGAGATAAAAAACATGATAAATAAAACTACTGGGATTACAAGTAGTGAAACAAATAAACCCCCATAACTTCCGATTAATGTCAGATAAATTGCATAGAGTGCTTTTCCTTCTAAAACTAACTTGTGTCCTGGTAATGCAAGAAGATATTGTGATTCATCAGGTGCACCAAATAATATACTTGGAATTGAACCAATAAAGGTGTGCGTAATTGCCATTGAAACGATGAAGATAACTAATTGAATTGGAATAAACCAATTCAAAAGTAAAACTGCTGAAGATACTAACATTGCTACGAGTAAATTTACGTGGATACCTGGTATAAGGCCGGTAAAAGTCCCGGCGGTCACACCGAGGAGTATTGCTACGAGGATTTCAACGAACATATTTTAGAGATTTTGAAGAACTTAAAATAATCTTGCACAAAATTTTCGAAAAGTCTACAGGATTGGATATTTATCCTAAGAATAGTACATATATTATGAGCATTAAACCGAAACTAAAAAAATATTTGAAGCGTCAAAAATAAAAATATTTTGAGGGAAAAAAACAGAAATATAATTTTGTATTTAAAATCTTTTTCGCATTTTTATGCAGTATTAAATCTCTTTGTTCAACAGATATATCTGCCAAATCTACTTTTAATTTTGAAACACGCATATCATCAAAAGGACTATCGCTTCCTAATAATAACCTGTCAAAACCACTTTCAACTAATTTTTTTATTCAAAGTGTCCGACCAAATATAACACCTAAACGCGTAGTCATATATGACTCATTATTCAATTTAAATATATGTGTGAAAAATTTCACCAAAAAAAGATTAACCACTATACCAACAAAACTATTTCTTTAATTTTGTTCCAAGCGCTATTATCTCAGTAACTACCGTATGCGCATCACTACGTAACAAACCTAAAAACCAATGTAAAAATGCTAAAATAACAATAATTACTGTCGTACCGATAATACTCACGATTTGTTGTAAAAAATTTGTTAAAAAAAAAGTTCCAAATATTGATGTTACGATTGAAATATACAATAGTAAATATAAAAAAATCATTGTAAAATGCGTAAGCAATGTTTGTTTTTCAAGATTTCGAAAATCTTTTAGAAATGCATTTAATTGTTTCATATCAGATTTTGATTTTGATTTTTGAACTATATCAATATATGGTCTTATTCGTTGCTCCATTCTTTTTAATCGACTAAATGATAACATTTTTACACCAAACCATCATAAGAATCATTTTTTGAAATATCACGTTTTTTTTCTTTCCAATGAATATGAATTTTTGTTATAATATCAACTAATTTTGGTTTGTATTTCTGAACATAGAACGTATAAGCTCTATTATAAAAATCAACTAATTTTTCCTCTTCATTTTGTAAAGATAAGAGCGCATTTTCACTTGAAAACTCCAATGATTTTGTAACTAATTCCATAATATTTTGTTTTTCTTCTTCCGAAAATAAGTTGCTTTCTTCAACATTACTTAAATTACGTGAATTTGGTATAAGTAAACCATGTAAATAATTATGCCAAGAAATGTACGTATTTGTAATAGATTCACCAAGCGTGGATTCAATATCATCAATATATTGACGTTGAAAAATAATTTTTTTTAATCCAAACTCTTTATCAAATTCATCAAGTGAAAATGTAAGAGAATGATTTTTTGTAAATTCGTCAAATTTCTGTGTCATAATTTTAACTAATTCTGTTTCATCCATATCATTTCAAAACATGTATATTTTTATAAATGTTATGTAAACTCGGCTTGACGAACAATTTCAATCAATTCAGACACTGTTTGCGCGATTAGAAGTTTTTGTGTGAGTTCTGAGTTATTTTTACACTCACGTATTGACCAATTAGCATGATCTTGTATTTCTGAGAATTTATTTCGATGTTCAATTTTTTGATATAATTCGACAAACTCTAAAAAATCTTTTTGAACCGTTTGAGAATTTTTAAGATAATTCTGAGTTGGTTTTGTTGGTATTTTTTTCGAAAAATAATACTCATTTAATTCTGTAAAAACAGAAGGATTATACTTTGCACCACGTGCAACCATGATATAATCACATTTTGTGTGCGCAAACGCCATGTGTGCCATATATGCATTTGTCACATCTCCTGATAATATAACTGGAATGCTTAAAACTTCAGCGATTTTACGAGCTAACGACCAATCGGCACGAAGCGAATATTTTTGTTTTCGTGTTCGAGGATGAATGGTGAGCGCATCAATCCCAATTTTTTGTGCCATTTTAGCAATTTCAACCGCATTAATTGATTGTTCGTCCCACCCAGATCTGATTTTAATCGTAAATGGTTTTTTTATTGCTCGTCTCATTTGCACCAGAATTTTTTCTAATTGATTAGGATGTTTTAATAGATACGCACCACCTTTTTTTCCAAGCATATATCCAAGAGGACAACCTACATTATAATCAATAATAGTTGCATACTCCTCAACTGCTTTTATTGTTTGAAGAAGTGTTTGAATATTTCCCCCGCCTAATTGAATGACCAGAGGATATTCTTCTTTTTGAGGATTAATAAAAGTCTCAACTGCCTTTTTAAGAGAATGAGTACGTACATATTCCATAAATACATCAGCATCAATCATATCAGTAAAAATAAGGCCTGCACCTCTTCGTTTACACACAAGCCGAAAAGACGCACAATTAACTGCTTCCATCGGTGCCAAAAAAAATGGATTTAAAAATTTATACGTACCAATTGGTTTCATACCAGTAAGAAAACTGAATGTCTTTATATGAATTACGAATGAAAAATAAAAAAACTATTCAATCGTTTTGGTCTTCACCTTTATTATATTCAATATTATAGAGTTTTTGTGCTTTTGCAATACAATCATACGCAACTTCTTTTCCAAAAATATCCATAATTTGCACTTTTTTATTCTCAAGCATCTTGTATGTTTCAAAAAAATTCTGTAGTTCTGTAATAAAATGTTTTGGAACATCAAAAATATCATCCCATTGAGAATATCGAGGATCTGCTGCATGAACACCAACTATTTTATCATCCTGTTCATTTTCATCAACCATACGAATAACACCTAAGACTTTAACTTCGCATAAACAAAGTGGAAATGTTTCTCGATGAGTTACAACAAAAACATCAAGTGGATCATTGTCATCCCAAAGAGTTTTTGGTATGAATCCATAATCACCTGGATAATGAACTGCAGAAAACATATAACGATCTAATTTCAATAAACCTGTCTGTTTATCAAGCTCATATTTAAGTTTACTATCTTTTGGTATTTCTATTATTGCATTAACAATACGAGGTTGTTTTTTTCCAACCGGTACATCGTGCCATGGATTTATTGTCATAATTATTGTGACCCCTCAAAGTGTTTATAAGGTTTACGATTTGAAATAATATGTGCTATCCTATATTCGGTTCACACCTAAGTACCTTGATGCAGGAGTTTT
>CAZUXP010000047.1:0-4033 GCA_964624275.1 uncultured Methanosarcinales archaeon | reverse complement strand
GCAGTGCTACATCAAAATCAATCAATAAACTTCTTGATGATATTAAGAACAAAAAAGAACAAAATGTTTTTGAAACACTTGCTGTTCGTTCTATGGCAAAAGCCTCTTATTCTACTGAAAACATCGGGCACTACGGTCTGGCATTCGATTACTACACACACTTCACCTCTCCTATCAGACGATATCCTGATATGATGGTACACCGACTTCTCAACCGGTATCTGCACGAACAAAAATCTGCTGATGTTACTTTTTTTGAAGAATTGTGTAAACACTCTTCTAGTCGGGAGTTACTTGCATCGAATGCTGAGCGGGCATCTATTAAATACAAACAAGTTGAATGGATGAAAGAGCATCTAGGAGAAATTTTTGAAGGTGTTGTTTCGGGCGTAACCGAATGGGGAATGTACGTCGAAATTAAAGAGAATTTATGCGAAGGTATGGTTTCTATTAGAGATTTAGACGACGATCAATATATTTTTGACGACAAAAATTACTGTTTGCGCGGCAAGTTTCATAATCAAATTTACACACTTGGAGATACTGTTACCATAAAAATTGTAAGGGCAGACCTAATCAAACGACAACTTGATTTTATATTAGCTGATACTGATACCCAAGAATAAATATACTATGATGAAAAAAACAAAAGACATTCAAGATTCACTTCACAAATCAATAAAGAATTTATCTTCTCCTGAGTCATACAATTCGGTATACCATGAACCCAATCACGGTTCGCCAATGCCATCGGTAAAAGAATTACACAAAATAGTAGATATTCTCCGTGAAGTTCTTTTTCCGGGATATTTTGGCAATGATGTGCTCAAAGAAGAAACTATTTCGTATTATACCGGAGTAAATATTGACAAATTATACCAATTATTAACCATTCAAATTCGTCGAGGGCTTTGTTTTGCGTGCAACAATGAACATTTTGACTACAGCAAATGTGAAGTATGCGACAGTCAATCGGAAATATTAACAGCAAAATTTATTGAAACCTTACCTGAAATTCGTCGCCTTTTATCAACAGATATTCAAGCGGCTTATAATGGCGATCCGGCGGCAAAATCATATGGTGAAATTATATTTTGCTATCCGGTAATCAAAACACTGATTAACTACCGAATTGCTCATCAACTTATAAAACTTGGTGTCCCCCTTATTCCAAGAATTATTTCTGAAATGGCTCATTCAGAAACAGGAATTGATATTCATCCGGAAGCAGAAATTGGGGAATATTTCACTATTGACCACGGAACCGGTGTTGTAATTGGTGCAACCTGCATTATTGGCAGGCATGTTCAAATATATCAAGGGGTTACGCTTGGAGCAAAAAGCTTTCCACTGGACAAACATGGAAATCCGATTAAAGGTATTCCGCGACATCCTATTGTTGAGGATAATGTTATCATTTATTCGAATGCAACTATTCTTGGTCGAATAACTATTGGTAAAGATGCAATTATTGGTGGTAACGTCTGGGTAACTAATGACGTGCCTGCCGGCGGAAGAATTGTTCAATCAAAAGCTCGATACGAGAAATTTGAATATGGTGCAGGGATTTAATTTTGACAAGGCATAAGGCATAAGGCATAAGGCATAAGGCAAAAAAAATTATTTCTCAGCATCAACAAGCGATAAACCACAACAGATAACCATAATTTATTTCACAAAATAAACAAAAAAAAAACCGAAATCTTTCAAGACTTCGGTTTTCTAATTATATAATTATAAACCACTTTTATATAAACTTTCTCATTATTGCATTTTAAAACGTTTTTCAATATCAGATATATATCGTTTAAAACGCTTATCGGTTTCAACAAGATTGTTGATTGTTTTGCAGGCATGGAGAACCGTAGCATGATCTTTTCCACCTATTTGAGCACCTATTGTTGCCAAAGAATTTTTGGTGAAACTTTTAGCAAAATACATAGCAACTTGTCGAGATTGGACAATTTCGCGTTTACGAGTTTTTGATTTTAATTGTTCCAAAGGAATACTAAAATACTCACAGACTGTTTTTTTGATAAAATCAATTGAAATATCTTGTTGAGTGTTTTTAACTAATTTTTCAACAATATCTTTCGCTAAATCAATTGTGATTTCTTTATTATTGATTGTTGATTGAGCAAGTAAAGATATCAAAATGCCCTCTAATTCCCGAATATTAGTTGAAATATGGTTTGCAACATACTCTAATATTTCCTCATCAATATCAATACCGTCGGTATACGTTTTACGTTTAAGTATTTCCAGACGCGTTTGAAAATCCGGCACCATTAATTCAGCAGAAAGTCCCCATTTAAAACGAGACAACAATCTATCTTCAATACCTTGAATTTCAACAGGTGGGCGATCGGATGTGAGAATTATTTGCTTGTTTTTTTGATGCAAATAATTAAATATTTGAAAAAAAGCATTTTGAGTACGCTCTTTTCCGGCAAACCACTGAACATCATCTATAATAAGCACATCAATCATTTGATAAAAGTGCATAAAATCATTACGTTCATTTTTGATAGTTGCCTCAGCAAACTGACGTTGAAATGTATCTGCATCGAGATACAAAACAGTTTTTTTAGGAAATTTCTCTTTAATTTCAATACCAATAGCTTGCACCAAGTGAGACTTGCCAAGTCCCGGTTTACTATATATAAATAAAGGATTAAAATTAGTTTTTCCACTATTTTGTGCAACAGTAAGACCGGCAGAACGTGCCAATCGATTACATTCACCTTCAATAAAATTATCAAATGAATAGTTAGGATTTAGCTGAGAATCTATATGAATATTTTTAATTCCGGGGATAATAAATGGGTTACGAATAATCTTATTATCGGAAGAATACGAAGGTTGGTGAAAAATTTTGTTATTAAGATTCACATTTGATTTTCCGGGCATTTGCACTGCTGTAGGATTTTTTTCAGCCTGTGTCGGTTGCTCCATAATCACACTGTACTCCAGTTTAGCTTCGGCACCTAAAACTTTGCGTAAAGTTTTACTTAACAAATCTATATAATGTGCCTCTATATATTCATAATAAAAAGGACTAGGGACTTGAATTGTTAAAACATTATTGTCTATTTTCAATGGTTTAATTGGTTTAAACCATGTTTCAAATGATAATTTAGAATCTAAATTATCTTTAATAATGTCCAAACATTTCTCCCATAGAGTTTCGTGTTGTACCTCCATTGTTTAAATTTAATAAGTGTGTTAATTAATTTTTCGATTTTTATTCTTCAACAAAAATGATGATAATTTTTTGAAAAAAAAATAGCTTTTAAACTTGCTTTTTAAAAAAAATATGTATGGATTTTAAAGTCAATCAGTTAAAAATTACACTTTTTGAAAAAAAAATAAAAAAATATTCAAAATACTGATAAACAATGATTTACATAACACAAACAGATGCAACATTGGTCAATATTGGGCTACGTGAATATTCGAATTTATTTTTTTGATTTTTTAGGGAAACTAATTAATGGAAATGAAACATAACGTTTCGGATTATCATTAATATCTTGCAAAAGATTGTCTAATTTTTGAGAACTTGCCTCCAAATTATCATATAAATCTTTATTTTGTATAAGTGCTCCCATCGATCCTTCACCTGCATTAATTTTTGCAATTATGCCATTTAGTTCAGTCATCACACTATCGGTCAACATAATAGTTTCTTTCACATTAGATTGAGCCAAAGAGTCGCTTATTGAAGCAAAACTCTCAATAATACGTCCTATTTCTGCATCTTTGTCACTTACCATTTTGGTTATTTTCTCAACATGACCTAATGTTTGTTGAATATTTGTATTCCCATTGGTTAATATAGTATCAATAGTAACACTCGAATTATGAATTGCATCAACAGCTTTTTGAATTTTAATAAAACTTTCTTTAAGGTGTTTTCCGGTACTTTCATTTAGAACATATTTCACTTGTTCAATAGCAACCGAAGTTTGTTCAATTAAATCTTCTGCTTGTTTTTTCAAAGGAGCCATTTGCAGACGTACCTGATCTTGCA
>CAZUXP010000046.1:0-4084 GCA_964624275.1 uncultured Methanosarcinales archaeon | reverse complement strand
TGTTGCGGTTTGTGCTTTTTTGGTATGCATACTTACACACCTCGAATATGAAGAAGTCTTAGAAGTCGATTGCTCATGAGTAAAATTGGGTGTTTATCATTTATAAATGTTGTTATTGAACTTCATTAAACCACTTCTCGTATAGTACTTTTCTCCAATACAGGTCTAATTAAGTTTCTTCGTTTGGAAGCCTAACGACAGTTCGATTTTCTTTCACAATTAGTGGTGTCTGTACATTTTTGGGTTTACTAAAAAAGCAAGGCTTTTTGGTACGAAAAAACTATATTTTTTAAAGTTTTAAAAAGAGTCATTACTTAAGAAAATCGTAGATTTTCTAAGTGAGAGAAGCAATAATTCTCGTAACTACAGCCTCGGTGTGACTCTCAACA
Organism: uncultured Methanosarcinales archaeon; assembly: GCA_964624275.1. Taxonomy (GTDB): domain Archaea; phylum Nanobdellota; class Nanobdellia; order Woesearchaeales; family DATGWN01; genus CAZUXP01. Next base: position 3,695 of record CAZUXP010000046.1, on the reverse strand, counting down.
AAATGAGCGAGGTTACTTTACTTTAGCTCAAATTCTTAAGAAAACCTTTTAGTTTTCTCAGTTAGAAAATGTTTTCATTTTCGTAACAATATCAAAACTATTCAAACTAACATTCTCAACTTGCAAGACGCTATTTTGCAAGTTTTACGAATCAAATGACTTTGAAATGTTTCATTTCTAACTTACCAGGAATTTATAATTCCTAAGCATAACTATAAGTATTTACTTTAAAAGGTCACGCCATACAACGTCCGGACAAGAAAAATGCGACAATCCCAAGAATATGTGTCACTGAAGCATACCGTCAGCAGGGGCAGTTGTACGATGCACACATCGAACAAAGTTCAACAAAAACACAAAATATTTAAATAAAATTATATAACATTATATAACTATGGTAATCAAAACATTTAACGTGAATGAAGAAACGTATCAAAAATATTCTTCGTTTTGCAAAGAACGAGGAATTAGTATGAGTAAACAAGTTGACATGTTTTTAAAGTCACAGATTGAAGATGAGCCTGAAGCAAGATCAGAATATCTCCAAAAATTGGAAACAATTAGAAAAGGTAAATTCATCAAAATGAAAGGTTCTCTTATGGATAAATACTAAAATGTACGATTATGTAATTTCAGAAGTATTGAATAAAAAATTAGCCAAAATAGTAAGGAAAAATTATTCACAGCTTGCAAAGATTGATAAAAAAGTTCAACAAATTATAAAAGATCCAACTCGTTTCAAAAAGTTACGAGGTGATATGAAAGGCTCAAGCAGAGTACATATCGATACACACTTTGTTTTAATTTTCGAATATGATTCTAAAAATAAAATAGTTCGATTTCTAGATTTTGATCATCACGATAATGTTTATTAATTTAAAACTACATCTTGACTTTCTTAAAACTTAAGCGAATCTAATATTTCATGTGTATTCATACTTGTTTCCATCTGTTTTAACTGCGTATATGTTAACTCATCAAACTGCTGATAAAACTTATTGCGTAAATATGAAACTTCATCATTACTTACTCTTGCTAATTCATCGGCACGAATCAAAACGTACGGATAACCTAAAAATACAGAATCATCACAATAAGATGCTACCTGACTAATCAAATCCGAATCCTTTTGTGAACAAAATGTATCTATGCGAAATATATGATTTGCATTTTTATGTAGCTTTGCAAAATGAACATACATTTTTGGTGTTATTGATTCTTTTGATTCTAAAACATCACATGCAATCCAACACGTTTTTTCAGGTTGAAGCTTGGTTAATACACTACTTACCGGTTTGTGAGAATCTGTAATAAATTGAGTCGTTTTACAGACACCTAACACATTTTTGTGAGACAGATTTTGTAAATATGTTTTTTCCACTGAATGAAAACCTTGAAGTGAACCGTCAATGAGTACAATAGACTCTTTTTGAGAATCTGCATACACTAATTCAACTAATCTTCGTATAATATTTGCAACTTTTAATATTTGAACTGAACCATCACCCATAACTGCATGTATATTTTCAAGTCCGATTTCATCTATTTTCGGAAGTTGAAATGTTGCTTGAATGGGTTCAAAAACGATTGTAAAAGTCGTATCAGATTTCTTTAAAACTTGTAACAACCAGGTATGAGTTTGTGTGTGTGTGTTTGAAACGCTTGCGATTCGCAGGACAAAAACACCCATAGAAGAATGCATATAAATTGTATTTAATCCACCGTCAATACCAACAATTGAATCACATTTTTCTGAAACAAATTTTGTACATATATCTAAATCTAATTGTTCACTTATAAATTGCGATGTTTGAATTGATTCAAAAAAATTTCCATTTGAAACTTGTACTAATTGCTTTTTGATATTTGCAATAATTCCCATCTATACTACCTTTGCTTTTAATACAAATAACGCATCCTTAATCTTGCCTTCTAATGTTGGTTTAGTATCTGATATTAATTCAACTGACTTAATACCACATTTTGATTTAATAAGAGATTTGTGTTTTTCAAACGAATTTAAAATTATATCATCTCCTTGTAAATCTAAAATAATATCCTGATCTTTTGTTAAACTCATGTCTTTACGTAAAGTTTGAATTCTTCGTTGAAGTTCACGAGCATATCCTTCCAATTCAAGTTCAGGCGTTTGTTCTGTATGCACATACACATCGCCTTGTGAGAATTCTGTGTGTACAATTCCTTGAGGTACAATACTTGTTAAGACAACATGATTATTTTGTAGTTTTATTGAATCAGTATTTGGTAATTGAATTATCGTTTGATTTTGGCTCTGAATTTCTTTTGCAATACGTTGCATTTCTTCTTTTGATGCAGATAAAATGTATTGCGCAATATCACCTGTTTTTTCACCAAATGTTTTTCCCAAACTCTTATACTGTGGTTTTATTTCGTATGAAACATTAGTGAATTCTTCAATACATTCAATCTGTTTAATATTTGTCTGAGATTTTATAATATCTTCATACAATTTTAATGTTTGAGCAAGTGTTTTCTCTTTCCCTAAAATTTGAACCTTTGCAATCGGCCATCGAACACTTATTTTTGCTTTTTCACGTGACGCTAATATTGCTTGCATCACAGAATTTGCAACAGTCATTGATTCTTCAATTGACTCAGAAATATATTCTTCTCTCACAGTAGGCCAAGTAGTTAAAAGCAATGATTCTTTTTGTAATAAAGCACTTTTTGTAAGCACTTTTTGTAACTGTATATATAGTTCTTCTGATATAAAAGGAGAAACAGGATGTAATATTTGTAAATAGGTTAAGACACATGTATGTAAAACTTGTGCAACAAGTATTTTTTGATTTTTATCGCTTACAACTTTTTCTCGAATAAGTTGAATATATGTTCGAGACAATTCAAATAAAAAATCTTCAAGCAATCCCGTTACTTGATGCAATTGATACGAATCAAATGCTTGCGTAACTTTTTGTAACGTTGTATGAAGCTTTGATAAAATATATTTTTCTTCAATACCTATATTTTGTAAGTCAATTTTTTTTACCAAATCTTCTTGATTTACACTTTCAAATACTTCTGCACTAAACTGTACTACATTATATACCATCGATAAATTTCGATATTGTTGAGTGATTTCATCCCATGTAAAACTTACATCTTCTCCTGCTCGAATTTTACTCATATACAGTCTTAGTGTATCCGAACCATATTTGTCAACAATTTCGTAAGGTGATATGATGTTTCCAAGAGATTTTGACATTTTCTCGCCATCAACACCAGCTAAAAATCCATGAAGATATACGTTTTTAAACGGTACCGCATCAAACATAATTGCAGAAGCAACCATTAATAAATTAAACCAACCGCGAATTTGATCTTTACCTTCAACTATAAAATCTGCAGGAAACCATTTTCTGAATTGTTCGGGATTACTCATATAATCTAAACAATTCCATGAAGCTGTTCCAGCATCAATCCATACATCTAATACATCGGGTATTCGCTTGTATGTTTTCCCATTCTTTTGAATAATTACCGAATCTATATAAGGTTTATGTAAATTTTCTGGAACATCTCCTGCTAATTCTTTTAATTCAGCAATACTTCCAATAACAATATAATCAGAAGAATCATCTTCATTTATCCATATAGGTGCGGGTGTCCCCCAAAACCGCTGTTTTGTAATAGAATTATCTCGTAAATTTGTT
>CAZUXP010000045.1:0-4150 GCA_964624275.1 uncultured Methanosarcinales archaeon | reverse complement strand
GCCATTTTTATGACAGATTCGCGCGAAGTAATTTTAAAAAAATTCAAAAAAGCATATTGTCCGCAAGGCCAAATTGAAGAAAACCCCGTCATGGAATATGCAAAATACATTGTTTTTGAATTACATAGCTCACTTGAAATAATTCGACCCAAAAAATTTGGTGGTAATTTGACATTCACATCGTTTGAAGAAATATCTGATGCGTTTAAATCAGAACAAATTCATCCGCTTGATTTAAAACAAGCTGTTGGCGATGCAATTGCAAATCATTTAGAACCGATTCAAAAACATTTTGTTGAAAATGAACATGCAAAAAAACTCTTAGAACAAGTTCAATCTTTTCAAGTGACTAAATGAAGAAAATACGAAAAAAAATAGGTTTTTTAAGAAAATCAACATTTATTGTTGCAATTTTTGCAGGTGCATTTGTTTCAACAAGTGTTTTTTTTGCATTTCACCCAAATCCTGTATATTGGATATTACCTCTATTAAATACTATTTGTACGCAAGTTGAAAGTGTTGATGCATTATATACTCAATGCACGTCATTAATCTCATATACAATACTTGCTTCATTTATTTTCGGCGCACTATTGATTTATATTCGAATTAGACAGAAAAAAAAATGGATTATTGGTTTAACATACTATCTGAGCGGTTGGATAACAGGGTTTATTTTAACATCGTTTTTGTGGACGTATTTATTTTCGATTTAAATAGCCACAAATAGTTTGCGATATTAATAAATAATAGTGCCTTGACGTAAAATCACAAAATTGGTCGATTCATGAGAAAATCTTTTTGATTTTCTGTGCGTGAAAAACTTGCAGTTTTTCCTTGTATGCGGAGTAATTTTGGCAAGATGGACAACTGTCTTGAAAGCGTCGCATTATAAAGAACTTTTGTCGCAAACTAAAATAACCAAACTTTTAAAAACAATTAAATCATAACTCTTACTATGAGCTCAAAAACTGCAAAGAAATTATCGGAAGAAGAAATTAAAAAATTAATGTTTACGTACAATACCAGTACAGAGACTGAGCAACTTGAAACTGAGAATAAATTATTACGCGAAACCATTTCGCAACTTCAATCCGAAATGCTTCGATATCAACAACCATCTTTAATGATTTGTGAAGTTTCAGAGGTTCATAATAATAATAAGCAAGCGACAATTAAAGTTCCAAATGGTAATCAATTTTTTGTAAATGTTGCAAGTAATTGTGATAAATTAGTACCTGGCGATACTGTGTTATGTGAGCAAAAAAATCTTACAGTTATTCGAAAAGTTAATTCTATGAAAAAATTTGATATTGAACAATTTGTGATAGTTGAAAAGCCAAAAATGTCTTATGAGGAAATTGGTGGTTTAAAAGATCAGGTTCGCGAAGTAAAAGAAGTACTTGAATTGCCATTACAACATCCGGAATTATTTAAAAAAGTTGGAATTGATCCTCCAAAAGGTGTTTTATTACATGGTCCTCCGGGAACTGGTAAAACAATTTTAGCAAAAGCAGTTGCAGCATCAACAAATTCAACATTTATTGAAATTGTCGGTTCAGAATTAGTTCAAAAATTTATAGGGGAAGGTTCAAAACTTGTAAAAGAAGTATTTCAACTTGCACGAGAACAATCTCCCGCAATCATTTTTATCGATGAAATTGATTCCTTAGCAGCTAAGCGAATTGAAATAGGAACATCAGGGGAACGTGAAGTTCAACGAACGTTTATGCAGTTATTGGCAGAATTAGATGGATTTAAATCACTTGATAATGTGAAACTTATTGGTGCAACAAATAGAAAAGATATTTTAGATCCAGCTATTTTACGTCCTGGCAGATTAGATAGACATATTCATGTTCCTGAACCCACGGGAGAGGGAATTGAAGAGGTATTTAAAATTCACACAAGAAAAATGCAACTCGAAAAAGATGTTTTAATTCCAAAAATTTGTAAAGAATTAGAAGGTTTTTCTGGTGCAGAAATAAAGTCAGTTGCAACCGAAGCAGGATATTTTGCAATTCGACGAATGCAAGAAACAGTTTTGTCAGAAGAATTATCACAAATTCAAGACAAAATTGTTGGATTTGAATCTTTACCGACTTATAAGAAAATTATTGCACATTTAGGTGGTAATTCAAAGGAAAAATTAACGAAAAAGGAACAAGATATTGCAAAACAAATATCGTTACTTGAAAATAAAAAGAATAAGATTAATAAACAAATTAAGAAAAATACGCTTGTAACGCAAAATGATTTCATGGATGCAATTTTAAAAGTCCGCGGTTCTGAGGATTTTGTGAAACATCACAGTCTTGAAATGTTTGGATAAAGGGATATATTCTCAAATTGACCATTAACTTTATTAACCTCAAAAATCTAAATTTCACAAAGAGGTTATATATATGGCAAGAATCGCATTTTTCGATGTTCATGATTGGGAAAAACCCTATCTGAAAAAACAACTAACAAAACACCAATGTTTATTTTTCTCAGAAAGTTTTTCTGAAAAATTTATTTCAAAATTAAAAGGAGTTCAAGTTATTTCGGTATTTGTTCATTCACAAGTTCCAACAAAAGTGTTAGAACAATTACCAAAAGTACAACTTGTTGCACTTCGCTCAACTGGTTTTGATAATATAAATATCAAAGATTGTAAACGATTAGGAATTACGGTTTGTAATGTTCCATTTTATGGGGAAAACACAGTCGCAGAACATTCATTTGCGATGATTCTTTCAATTTCACGAAAAATTCATGATGCGCATGTTCGTGTTCAAAAAAATAATTTTTCAACAGATGGTTTAACTGGCTTTGATTTAAAAGGAAAGACAATCGGTATTATTGGTGGTGGTCATATAGGAATGCATGTTGTGAAAATGGCAAGAGCCTTTGACATGAAAATCTTAGTGTATGATATTTTTAAAAATACATTTTTATCAGAAGTTCTTGGTTTTGAATATGCAACGCTTCCGAATCTACTTAAACAATCAGATATAATTTCGTGTCATGCGCCGTATAATAAATACACACACCATCTTATTAATGCAAAGAATATTTCGCAAGTTAAAAAAGGTTCAATTTTTATTAATACAGCAAGAGGTCCACTTATTGACACGAATGTTTTAGAAAAAGCATTGAAAAACGGAACATTTTCATACGCGGGTTTAGATGTATTAGAAGGAGAAGAACTTTTAACAAAACAAACGTTTCGAAAAACACAAGATAAAAAAATTAATGCGAACTATAAACGAAATTTCGATATTGTAAAATTAGATAATGTATTATTCACTCCGCATAATGCTTTTAACAGTCAAGAAGCATTAAATCGAATACTTGATACAACGGTTGAAAATATAGTAAAAGGACTGGCAAACAAACCACAAAATGTTGTAGTATTAAAAGAATAATTTGAGGATAAAAGAGGAAAAATGGCAATAACCCAAAAAGATATTTATGTACCGGCAAGTGTACCAAAATCAAAAGTTGCAACATATACAAAAAATTATAAAAAAATCACCCAAAATTCCGGAAAATTGATGTTATTTGCAGGTGATCAACGAGTTGAACATTTAAACGATGATTTTTTTGGTCATGGAATTGCACAAGAAGACGCAAGTCCTGAACATTTGTTTCAAATCGCATCTAAAGCAAAGATCGGATGTTTTGCAACACAACTCGGAATGATTTCTCGATATGGGCAAACATATAATAAAGTTCCGTATTTAGTAAAACTGAATTCCAAATCACCACTTGTAAAAACCGAACAAAAAGATCCATACAGTCCTGCGTGGCATTCAGTTAAAGATGTTGTCGATTTTCAAAAAACAAGCGGATTATCCATATTAGGAATAGGATATACAATTTATCTTGGAAGTGAATTTGAAACGAAAATGTTTGTTGAAGCTGCACAACTTATTCAAGAAGCACATAAAAACGGTCTTGTAACAGTCATTTGGATATATCCAAGAGGAAGAACAGTTATTCATGAAAAAGATCCACATTTAACAGCAGGAGCGTGCAACTTAGCATCAGCATTGGGATCAGATTTTGTGAAAGTAAATTATCCAGAACCACTTATTGGCGATCAAGCCGAAAGTTTTAAAGAAGCAATTTTAGCAGCTGGACGAACAAAAGTTGTTTGCGCGGG
>CAZUXP010000044.1:0-4302 GCA_964624275.1 uncultured Methanosarcinales archaeon | reverse complement strand
TTTATTTTAATGTTTTTATATATAATTATATGTTAATTATGATTAATCTTTACACAAATGTAATCATGGTTACAGGAAAAGAAAACTTAAATGGAAGATTGAATGTTTGTAACATTTTTTTAATTTTTTCGTACAAGAAAATAAAATTAAATAATTAAAAATTTTGAAGTTATGAAAAAATTAATTAAATTAGCAATTTTAATCGCAATTCTTTCAATATTTGCGTTTAGTTCAAATCCAATTATTTCAAAAGTAAGAACATTTACTCTTGAAAATGGTAAAAATTTATATGAATTAGTTATTGATAAAATAAATAATTCAGGTGAAAATGGTGAAAAAATTGGAAATATATTAAAATAAAATAATGAAAAATTTAACTAAAAAAACTTATAGATTTGATTATCTTGGTTACAATAAACAATCAAGCATAAACTTTATTTTGAAATACAAATAAAATGTTTTATTTTTGTTATAAATTTTAAAAATTAAATTATACCTATGAAAAAATTTAGATTTTAAAAACAAAATACAATGAAGAAAATTAGTACGCTTTACAAAAAAGACCCAAATGATTTAAGTAGGGTAATTAATGAAATTGCACCCGAAAATAAATGGGTGATTGATGGTGAAGGTATACCGACACGTAAGTTTGATGGAACTGCAACCGCTATTATTGATGGCGAACTATATAAACGTTACGATGTTAAAAAAGGTAAACAAGTGCCAGTAAATGCAATACCATGCCAAGAACCTGATGAAATTACAGGACACTGGCCACATTGGATTAAATGTGACCGAAACAACCCTGCCGATAAATGGCACTTTGTTGGCTTTGATGCTTTTAAAAATAAAGAAGATGGTACTTACTAACTTTGTGGTGAAAAAATACAAGGCAACCCCGAACATTTAACTGGACACATTTTGGTTAAACACGGAATTGAAATATTGCCAGTAACCGACTTTACATTTGAAGGCTTGAAAAACTACTTATCAGATTCCGAAGTGGATATTGAGGGAATTGTTTTTCATCATAAAAAAGACAGGCGTATGTGCAAAATTCGCAAATGTGACTTTGGCATCAAGCGAAAGTATAATCAGCATTTTATCTAAACGGGTTTGCAAAATCCGAAGTGGATATTGAGGGAATGGTACATAACTGATGAGGCTATGTGCAGTGCCGTAAAACTTGCACTAACTTAATGAATTGCAGAAATGATTGAAGATATAATAAACTTAGATGACAGCACTAAACAGGCATTGCATATAGCTTGTGTTAGCGAGAGTGATTTGTTATTCAGAGGCAGAACTAAAGAATTGTCATTTTTTAATTACAAAGATGGTGATATTGAAATTGGTATTGATGATGGAGAAAACAATACTTTCATATTAAACAAAGAACAAATAGACATATTGTTGGTGTGGATTAATCATTCTCGCTAACGGTTGCAGATATGCACAGTTTGGGATTAAATTGTAAACGTTAAATAACAGATAAAATGAATTATTTTTTCATGATGAGAAAGAAACAATTTATAATATAAAATATTTAATTTTAAAATTATAATAATGAAAAAATCTTTTAACGTTAAATTAGTGAAACTTTTAATTGATCAATATTAAAAAAATATTGTTAATGAAATTGTTGTTGATAACTGGGAATTATTATTGAAAAAAAAGTTAAACGATACATTTTCATTTGATTGTAAAATTATTGAAAGTAAAATAAATGATAATGGTTTGTTAATTGAGATGGAAATTGAAAATGAAAATAATTCGATTAGTAAATTATCTTGTGATTTAAGAACCTCAATTAGTATTTAATGTTGGTTCAAAAGATTGTGAAATAATGACTGACGGACACGGATTCAAAGAAGAATTTACAAGTTTTGAAGATGCAAATAACGAAGCGTTAGATTGGTTAGATGATGAACAATATAGAGATTTTAAGGTTTTTGCAGAATGTTCACACGAAAGAAATCACGTGGTTTAAATGCACCACAACGTTGAGTATATGCGTTCGGTTGCTGACGCAAAACAGCACCAATTTAACATTAAAAACTAAAGTAAGATGAAAACAAGGGATAATAAAAAAGAGCAAGCAACTGACGTATATACATTGTTAGTTGCTGTGCCTACTGATAGCGAAATAATGAACGCTATACACAAAGAAAAACCAATTGAACCGCAAAATGGATTTGAAAATGCAATGATGAAAAAAGAATATGTAGCTGGCTTTTTAACTGCTGTAAAATGGATGCAGGAAAGGCATTGCAGCTAACGGTTTGTAGATATGAGCAGTTGCTCTTTTAATTTAAACGCTAAAATTTAATAAACATGGAAAATCAAGAAGTAGAACAAAGACCATTAAACAGTGATGAGCAATTGCTTATATCTGCTGTTATGCGTAGTGCTTTTTTTAAGAAGGAAATGAAAAAGGCATTTATGCACGGAAAAGAATTTGAACATTTAGACACAAATGGTTGTGAAATGGATGTTGATAATGTTGATGAAAAACACTTACCTTTTAATGAGTGGTTTGCCAAGCATTACGCATAACGGTTGCAAATATAAAACGTTTATTAAACAAAACTTAAATTGAAAAACAGAATATAAATATAAACTCGACAATAAATTTGGAACACTGAAATAAATGTTTTATATTTGTTGTTATAAAATCGTAAAAATTATGGAAATTAAAAAAGATGAAGGTTACAGAACGAGAACACTGTATATTGAAAGGAAAGAAAATTCAATTAATTTTGAATTAGAATCTGTATTAAAACAAAACGATGACCACAAATACATAGACATTAATTTAGATAAGGATGATGTTAAAAAATTAATTGAATTTTTGACTGAATTTACTGAATAATTTTTATGTTTTATAACGACTGTGTGTGTGGCACGTTGCTAACGAGAACATAGTTTGAAACACTAAAATATTAATAATATGGGAAAAGATAAATTAAAGATACACACAAGTAGTAAAAGTAATGAGTGGGAAACACCAAAGAACTTTTTTAAGAAGTATGATGACATTTTCAATTTTGATATTGATGTTGCTTCAACTGATGAAAACCACTTGGTAGATAAATATTGGACTATTGAAGATGATGCCCTTTCAAAAGATTGGAGTGGAATGACTTGTTGGATGAATCCACCTTATGGAAGAGAAATTGGCAAGTTTGTAAAGAAAGCCTATGAAGAAAGTTTGAAAGGTGCAACTGTGGTTTGTTTAATTCCAAGTAGAACTGATACTGCTTGGTGGCACGAATATGTACTTAAAGGTGAAATTGAATTTATAAGAGGTAGACTAAAATTTGTAAATAGAACTTTTCCAAGTTGGAGAGAAGATGGTAATTTCAAAGTTTCACCTGCGCCATTTCCTTGCTCAGTTGTAATTTTTAGAGGGAAGGGAAAAAAATAAATACGGTATGTTAGCACAAAACATCAATCGGAGAACGAATGATAGAAATGGAGCATAACGGACAGCGGTATGTTGTCGTTGCGTGAATTACCCCCAAAATTTGATACGAGTACAAAATTTTAAAGTAAATATTTATGATGACTTTTATAATTGACAAATGCGAGCGTAGGCTAAAAAACATCACCTACCAAAGCGACCATGATTTATATGCAACCTATAAAGGATATGCTTTGCAAGTTGCTGAACAAGAAACTGGGGGGTTTTATGCCACCGTAAAAGACCCAAAAGGGAAAAAAATAATTGACAACCATGTGCGTGGGCTTTATTTACCAGAAGCCGTAAAAGAAGTAATGAAGCAGATTTGCTTTAAAATTTCATTGAATACCCGTAAACCTATAAACGAGGCGCAAACCGAGCAATGCAATATACCGCATGTTATAAAATCGGTTTGCGATTGCGAGATTCCTTATTTTCCAACTGGTGATATTAAATGGTGTAGCAAATGCAACCGAAAGACAGTTTATTAAGCAAACTGTTTTATAACTAGTTTATATCAGGAACTTTTGTATTACAAAACGTTGTAACTATTTCTATCACAACCCCCATTAAATTTGTAACATTTCATGTGGATTGTTCGTATATAGAATTATAAAATAAAAATAAATAATTATTATGAAAGAAATTGAAAGTTTTTGCAAAAAAATAAATATAACCCTCGATCAATTTCATGGGAAATGTGAAATAAATGGTAGTCTTGATATTAGTTCTTTAACCTCTATTCCCAAGGGATTTAATCCTGTTGTGGAGGATAGTCTTGATATTAGTTCTTTAACCTCTATTCCCAAGGGATTTAATCCTGTTGTGGGGGGTTATCT
>CAZUXP010000043.1:0-4308 GCA_964624275.1 uncultured Methanosarcinales archaeon | reverse complement strand
TGCACAATACATCCAAATATGACATGTATTGTGCACCTTTGGGAAGTGAGATATGAGAAATAAACGCCATAGGACATATCTTATAACGTTGGCACAAATACAAAAAACAGCAGATGAAAGTAACAATAATTGCAATATTTATAGTAATTCTGTTCAAGTTAAAAGCGGAAGCACAAGAAATGCAAGGAGCAATTGGAATACATCCTATCGATAATATGATAAGTTGGAGAACTAATAATTACAAAAAACACTTTTGGGATTATAAAATTCAATATCAAGTAGGTTCGGTAAGCGGAGTTCCTTTTGTAAATCTTTCGCCACAGGTAAATATTTGTTGGAGGAGACAAAATAACGAAATTGTAAATTATTATTGGGGTATTGGTTTTGGTTTAGAAACATTTGTTCCTAGAATAGCTGTTCCACTTGGAATTGAATTTTTTCCAATTGAAAAAGCACCCCAGTTAAGTATTGGAGTTGAGGCATCACCGGTATTAATTACAATTGGAACAGGATTTACAACAACAATTCAAGGCGATTTTGCTGTAAGGTATTATTTTATTAAAAAAGAAAAGAAGAAAAATGAATAGAACATATCTTATATTCTTTTTATTAATTTTATTGTTAGCAGGATGCAAGAAGATTGATGACTTAACACCTGAAAAACGTAGTTTTTATATGGGTTTTCAACCTTGGGAACACGACCTTAGTTATGCTGCAAAAATTCACGCCTATGATAATATTTCAAAATATGGAGACATTATCTCAACACAGCTTGATAATGGCGTTCCTTGGGAACAAGCATTAACAGGAGCAGATTACCCCCCAGATGTTCAAAAAGAATTAGACGAGCGAAAAGAATTAACTCCCGATAATGTAAAAGTATTTCTCACATTGATGCCATTAGCTGAAAATAGAAAAGGGTTTGCACCCTACTGGGGTGAAGTTAATGATGAAATTCGAGTAAGTTGGACTAACAGAAACTTTAAGGATACTTTGGTGATTAAAGCATATTTAAATTATTGTAAAAGAATGATTGATTTTTTTGAACCCGATTATTTTGCATATGCATTAGAAGCAAACGCTTCATTTGCTGAAACAGATGTAATCTATCAAGATTTTCTTGTTTTTTGTGATACAGTATACCATACTCTGAAAATTGAATATCCTAATTTGCCGATTATGTTAACACTTGTCACAAATTTTCTTGGAGGAGATATTGTTGAAGGAACAACAGAACAATTGTTGCAATATTCTGATTATGTTGCAATAAGTTCTTATCCGTTCTTATTGCCGAATATCCCTATTGGTAATGCAAATCCTCAAAACATACCAAGTAATTGGTTTAACAGGATGGTTGCCCTTGAACCAAACAAACCTGTTTGTATTTCCGAAACTGCATATATTGCTGATAATCTTAAATTGCCTACATATTTTATTGATTTGAAAGCACGAGAAGAATGGCAAGCCGAATATGTACAAGAATTATTTGAAGAAATGAATAATTTAAATGCAGAGTTTATTATTTGGTTTACTGCAAGGGATTATAATTATGCAGGCAAAAAATTAGAAGGTATTGTTGACCCTGCATACTATATTTGGATTGATACAGGTATTTTAGATGAAGATGGCAAAGAGAGGCAATCTGCTAAAATATGGAAAGCCTGGAAAAAAATTCCTGTTTAATAGGGAGATATATTATTGTTGTGTAATATAAAATAAAAATAAAGAAATATGAAAAAGTTTATTATAGTTTTAATAGTTTTTATTAGTGTTAATTCTTTTGGACAATTACCAAAAGGTGATAGGATTTTAGCTTGGCAAGTTGATATGGCAGAAAATAACAATTATGATTCTGCTTTCGGTTATGCACAAACTGGGTGTATGGAAGCAATCCATTTATTTTATACTTGGTCTGGAATTGAACCTAACTCAGGGAATTTTGATGCGTCTTTTATTAATAACACTTTGGATGTTGCAAATATTTATTACCCTGCCTATGGTATTAAGGCAGAATTACAAATTGCACCTATTAATACCAATATGAAAGAAACACCCATTGACTTATTATCAACAAATTTTAACGAACAAACTATGATAAATCGTTTTAAAATACTTCTAGATACAGTATTTCAACACATCCCAAATCTTGAATTATCAGCGCTTAATATTGGTAATGAAAGTGATATTTATATGGGGACTAATAGTATTCAATATGCCGAATACAAGGTGTTTCTAGATTCTGTTATACCTTATGCAAAGCAACTCTACTTTAATCTTCACGGAACAGCCTTGAAAATTGGAACTACTTTTACATTTGATGGCTTGACCTCGACCACAACATCATCACTTTGTCAAAGTGTAAATAATAAATTAGATATTGTAACTCTTACATATTATCCATTAAACCCTGATTTTACAATGGAATCGCCATCAGTCGTAAGTGATGATTTTGCTAATCTTATTAGTATTTATTCTGACACGTTACAACCAATCTATTTTGCGGAATGTGGATACTCATCAAGTGTTTCTTGCAACAGTTCAGAAGTGTTGCAAGCCCAGTTTTTTGAGAATGTTTTTGATGCTTGGGATACTTATTTTGATAATATTAAATATCTTACCATTTTTAAAACAACAGATTGGTCACAACAAGAAGTTGATGATTTAGGAACGTATTATGGAATAACAGATACTATCTTTCTTGAATATTTAAGAACATTAGGAGTTAGAACTTGGAACAACAATGGAAATAATAAACTTGCCTATGAAATAATTTTATGTGAATTGAATGCACGAAATTGGTGTTCCGTAGATTGTAAACCAACATCAATTAATAACCAAGATATTAGAACTACTATAGGCATATTCCCAAATCCAACAAATGGATTAGTAAATATAAAAACTGATAAAGAAATTAAAAGTATATATTTATTTGATATTCTTGGAAATATGACAGGTGTTACAACAAGTAAGATGATAAATATTAGCAACTTAACTAATGGAATATATAATATAATTATTGAATTTAATACAGGAGAAATTTATAGAAATATAATAGTAAAACAATAAGTACTTGTGCCAACATGCGGTATATTTTATTGCCGAGATAGTGCTAAAATTAAAGGTTGTGACTCGCATCAAACTTCATCGTGGCTTGACAGTGACGTGCCCCGAAATCGGCAACAAAAACATACCGCTGTCCGTTGTGTGGTATTAAACAGAACAAAACGACATTGATGAAAAAATGAGAAAAATAATATTTCTAATTATTGCGCTTTTTATCGAATCATATGGATTCGGAAAGAATATTATTGACATATTCTACATGTTACCATCAGAAACGGTTTTGAATAAGAATGTCGAGCAAAGAAAAAAGCTCGTTGACTATTATTTAACCGAAACAATAAAAATTCAAGAAAAAGAAAGAGTTCCTTCTTCACAAGAAAAACTGATAAAAACAATAGATAAAGCAAATGGATTTATGGAGATTTATGATGGGAGTGAAGGGTCTATTGAGATTTGTTATTGGAATCAGGACAATAATGAAAAAATAATAGCAATAAATCATGTTGCATGCGCAATGTTTGAAGGAACCGTAAAGCTGACTTTCTATAAGTTGACTATTGATAATAGGTTGGTAAAGCTTGAAACCGATAAAGTTGTACCATATAACGATATTCAAAATAGATTAATTAAAGAAGGATTATCTGAATCTGATAATGAAATACTGGAAAAATCAGGAATTTTATCTAAAGAGAACATTATTATGGAATTGCCTCGTCTTGGGAAAGAGATAAAAGTGAAATTTGGTTGGGATGAAATAGATGACAAACAAAGATTAATTGTGAGAAATGAATGCTCTTTGATTTGGGAAAATTATAGACTAACATTAAAGAAATGAATAATAACACCACACAACACATGGTAAACTGCATGCGGGGGGTGATGTAGTTTGCCAAAGTCCCGTGCTTTTGGTTATCTTTGGTGTAAGTTGATAATGAAGCGCATTGAAGCCCGCACGCAGTTTACCATAAAACGTTGTACGTAATGCCAAAAGGCACAGCACATTAGCACACTCTAACACATAGGAAAATGAAAGTAAATCTCAAATGCAGTGTATGTGGTCACATCTACGATTTTGAAGTAGGCGAACCAAGTATGAATAAAAATCTTAAATTAGTATTTGAAAACAAGAGTGTTTGTCCAAAATGTAAAGCTGTAGACAAAGACTTGTTGACCGAGAAAGGACAAGGTCAGATTGTATTAGCCCCCTAAATAGCTGGACAAAATTTGACAAACAAATTAGAACAG
>CAZUXP010000042.1:0-4340 GCA_964624275.1 uncultured Methanosarcinales archaeon | reverse complement strand
GGTGCTACTGTTGTTTCTAATGATGACCCATCAGACTTTGCACTTCTTAGGCTTTTGGAAAGTCCTTATGATTTGTCACCTCAAATACAAGCATATTTTAATGGATGGGATAGACAAACTCCTTCTGGTAGCAGTGTTGGAATACATCATCCCTCTGGTGATATAAAAAAAATCTCAACTGATAATGATTCTCCAAGTAGTTCTGGAAATGTATGGCATGTACATTGGGATAGCACAACAAATGGCAATTCCATTCTTTACGGTGGTTCCTCAGGCTCGCCTCTTTATAATAGTCAGAGTAGAGTAATTGGTCAAGCATGGTATGTTTATGGGTTTAATTGTTCGAGTCAAACAGCGGGATACGGAAAATTTGGCGTTTCTTGGAATAATGGTTCAGAGGAAAGAAGGAGACTTAGAGACTGGTTGGACCCTGATAATTTAGGCGTTAATTTTCTAAATGGAACATATTGTACAGGAACTGAATATATTACAAACACAAATTTTGATGCAGACACAACTGTCAATGGTTGTACTATAAATATGCAAAACGTGAAAGTAAGAAATGGGGCTAATGTAACTTTTGATGCAGTAAATGATGTTATAATAAATGGCGAATTTGAAGTAGAATTAGGCACTGAAATAGAGATTAAGTAATGCACTGGCTACAACAATGTGTATAGTGCATGCGGGTTTTAGCGGTATTCGAACCTTTGCGGCTCGTAAAAAAAAGTTGTTGTAACTTGACAGGAAATCGCTTCGTAATCCCGCACGACACCATACACTAAACGAAAAAACTATACATCATAATAGCTTTATGCTTACTGGCAAACAGTTCCTTTGCACAAGACTATATTAAAACACTTAAAAATAATAACAGGTGGAATATTCTTCTGGGGGATTGTACAATCGGATCAAGTTGTTATTATGTAACACATTCACTTACATTAGGAGCCGATTCAATTGTTTCAGATACTATTTATAAACGGCTTATATCAACACGCTATGCAGAGGGAGAAGATACTACTGATACAATAATTGGTTTAATAAGAGAAGATACCATTGAAAAAAAAGTATATTTTAGAAAGCCTGAGAATAAAGAGGGATTATTATATGATTATACTGCTAGAATGGATTGTGGTCAATATGGCGAGTGGAAAGGTGAATTAGAGATTTTACCTGATCATGCTCTTTTGTTTTCTTAGATATCAATAATTGTAATCCCAAAAACGACTAAATCAATATTATCATGAAAAAAATCATTTTGTCATCAGTCTTATTGCTGTTTTTACTCGGCAATTTGTTTGGAAAAACTTCAATTTCTGAGGCTACCAAAAAAGTAAATGAATTTATTAGCGAATTACAAATAGGAGAAATCTTAGTTTATCGTAATCCAGAGTATAATGTTCTTTAAATAATATAATAGATTCTGAACTAAAATCTAATGTGTACCCAAATCTTTCAAATCACTCTGTAATAATTGAACTTCTTCAAAATAATATTGACACCTTAAGTATTTTTGATACAAAGGGATGTTTAATAAATAAATATAGTGTATCCGGCAAAAACATAATTTAAACACAAAACCTTTCTAAAGGCGTATATATTATAATTGCAAGTTCAACAAACAATCAAAAAACATCAACTAAAATAATAATTAAATAACCTACAAAATGAGAAAAATATTTTTATTAACCATCTTAATTACATCAGTAATTCAAAGTTATTCACAGATTAGTGTTGATTCTATAAAGATAAAATCTGAAAGTGTTGATAGCACAGAGATTATCGTTTATACAACTTTACCAAGTTGTTATCTCGTTGATTCAACAAAATATTTAAATCAACAAGATTCAATTATTATTTCCTTTTATTATTCAGAGGAATTTCCGCAATGTGATTGTTCACCATGTCAACGACAAGATTTGTTCAAAATAAAAAAGAATTCCTACAAAAAAGTAGTGTTTAATTCATTTATAAGAAATTGTATAAATAATTGCACGAGTTATTCTGACTATTCATTATATGCAAAGGGTATTTTATTGTTGACGAGTGTTGGTATTATTGAGATTGAAAAAAAAAGTGAAGTAACTATTTACCCTAATCCTGTGAGAGACGAGTTATTTCTTACGAGAAATATTGGAGGAGCTTTTGATATTAGAATATATGATACAAATGGCAATACGCTTGTTGAAAAAAAACTTCACAATTCAGAATCTATTAATATTTCAAATTTACCAACTGGATTATATTTTCTAGCAATCAATCACAAAACTGTATATAAACTCATAAAATACTAAAACCATGAAACAGAAACGAATATTTTTACTATTGCTTTTTACCTGTATTAATGTATTGGCTTTTTCGCAAAATAGTAATCTGCATTTTAAGAATGGGCTGACAGCAGAAAAGAAAGAAAATTTTCAACCGAAACGTAATGTCTCAGAAAATCAGAGTTATATTGAAATTAATTACAATTTCGAAAATGCAGATGTGTTTGACATAAAACAAGATACAAATCAATTTCAATTACTTAAAGTTAAAGTTTTTTGTTACAATGGGCGATGTCGGAAAACCAGCACTTCCCAGTTATAATGATATTCTTGTTGTTCCTCAAAAAGAAGGATTGAAAATTAAAATAGTTGAATCTAATTATCAGGAATATGACAATTTTTATATTCTCCCAGCAATAGAACCACAAATAGATTCAGAGGAAGATACAATTCAAAGGATAAAAATAGATAAAGCAACATATTCTTCTAATTCATATTTTCCTTCGGAAATAGTTGAAATCGTATCCGTTCAAGATTACAGAGAGGCACCACTTGCATTTGTGCAGATTAGACCAATTCAGTATAATCCAAAAACTAAAAAAGTTCGTTGTTATTCAAATATAAAGTATCAGATTATTTTCAGTGATAGTAAAATGAAAAGTAAAGCAAATGTTAAAAAAGAAACACTTACTATTCTTGAAAATACAGTATCAAATCCCGAGTCGATTGAAACCTATTCAACATCAACTAGTTTGCCGAAATCTGGTTCATTAATAACAACTACAGATAGAAATTACATAATTATTACAACCGATGAATTTCTACAAGCAGCTAGAGAATTCGCCGATTGGAAAACAATTTTAGGATTTAGTTGTGAAGTTGTTTCGCAAGCTTCTTGGACTGCTAGTCAAGTAAAAAGTGAAATAAACACAAGATATACAAATTGGATTCCTAAACCCGAATATTTTTTAATAATTGGCGACCATGACGATGTTCCGGGTGAAGAATATTCAAGTTTTTATGGTACTTATGCAACTGACTTATATTATGCTTGTATGGGAGGTACAGGTGATTATACTCCTGATATGGCTCATGGTCGAGTATCTGTCAGTTCTTTAGAACAGGCATATTTAGTGTTGAGAAAAATTATAAATTATGAACGAAATCCAATAGTAAATTCTACATTTTATCAAACCTCTGTTCATTGTGCTCAATTTCAAGATGATAATCTCGATGGATACGCTGATAGGCGGTTTACTCATACAAGTGAAGAAATTCGAGATTATATTATAGGTAGAGGAAAAACGATTAATAGGGTATATTATACAAGTAGTTCTGCATTTCCCCAAAATTACAATAATGGTTACTATTCTGATGGTCAAGCAATCCCATCTGTATTAAGAAAAGACATTTCTCCATTCTATCCATGGACTGGTAATAATACAAATGTTGCAAGTGAAATCAATGCAGGAAAGTTTTATGTTTTACATCGCGACCATGGCTCATATACAGGTTGGGGGCATCCAAATTTCTCTGTAACAGACATTTCAAATCTAACTAATGGTAATAAACTTCCAGTTGTGTTTAGTATAAATTGCCAAACAGGTGGGTTTTTACAAACAGAATGTTTTGCTGAAAAGTTTATACGTCAAACTGGAGGAGGTGCTGTTGGGGTTATTGCAGCGTCTCAAGTTAGTTATAGCGGTAATAATGATGCACTTGCAGTTGGAATGTTTGATGCTATTTGGTCTAATCCAGGGTTACTTCCAAATTTTGGAAGTGGAGGTATTTCTAATCCAACGGTAAACACACATACTGATATATACAAAATGGGGTTTGTTCTTAATCAAGGTTTATTACGCATGGGACAAACTTGGGGTTTATCGCAATATACAAACAGAATTTTTCACTATTTTGGAGACCCAAGTATGGAAATGTATACCGCAAGCCCTTCAATTTTTTCAGGTTTAACTGTTACTGAAAATGGGACATCGGTAACTGTTAATACTGGCGTATCAAATTGCAAAATCTGTGTTATGAGCAAAGGCGATGGTGGTGATAATTACTGGA
>CAZUXP010000041.1:0-6442 GCA_964624275.1 uncultured Methanosarcinales archaeon | reverse complement strand
ATATATATAACTCAAAGAACTATTCATATAATCTTTTTTGTGCTTCTAAAAATTGGATAGCTTCGTCTATTTTTTGAACACACTTTTGTGAAGATAGTTTTTCAACCTTATTTATGTTAAATTCATTTCTTACTAATTCTTCAAGAGATTTACAAAAATCATCCCTTCGCTCCCATTCTAAATCTCTTAGATCTGCCCAATGAATCGTTTTGGGAAATTGTTTTGCGAGATTAGATATCTCATCAACAATTTTTTTTTCTTCTCCTCTTGGAACTTGATAAATAGTATAGGGGTAGGAAATTTTATATTCGTGTTGTATTAATCTTATATCTGCATTTGCAAGTAAGTTTGGTAACATTTCAACAAAAGCATAATCTTGAAAGTTAACCATAATTTCTCCGGGTGCATAATCAGGTACATATTCATCAGTCATTTTCTTTTCACCTTCTAGTAATCTGATCGTATTTTTTGAAGAGGAATCTTTCCTTTAAAAAATATTTCAAGCAAATAGTCATCAACAACATTTCGAAATGCCGAATATGAAACTGACGGTAAATAAAGATCATTAGGTTTGAGTGTAACTGGACAAATTCGACTATATCTTTCATCTCGGTATTCAACTTTAATTAATTCATCTTTATCCGGAACAAACTCGTGATAAAATGTATCGTTGAGATATAATTGCCATGTTTTATCAACTCGAAAATCTAAATGTTTCAACTCATCTTGTTCGAGTAACTTTCCTCCTGTACCTCTTCTATCACTCAGACTAAAACCTGATATGACTAATCGAACTGACGTATAGGTACCAAGACAATAGAGTAAATCTTGCAATCCTTGCTTTTTTGGAATCATATATTGTGTAATTATATGTTTGTGTTCTTATTCTCAATCAATAAACAGGTATTTTCTTCCCTCAGGTGATTGTATACTAATTGGATGTTCTTGTGTTGCAAGAATTTCTGTTTGAAGTGATTTGCCATTTACCAAAAATCGTTCGTTTTTAAATAACTCTTCAATTCCAGGCGTAAGTGGTAACAAATAAGATTGTGCGCTAGGAAATGGTTTGAAAATAAATGAGCCTTTCTCAAAAGGCGCAGAATCTGGCCTAAAATAATCACAACGAGTAACTACATCTGTACATCGATTCAAATTATGATCTTTTTCTAAAGGATCGATGTGTTCTGTAATCGCAAGTTCTTGAATTAAAGCAATAGAATCAATTGATACAGGATTTTGAACAAGCGAAATAGGAAGATGTGTAAACAATGTATTTGAATTTTTAATTTTTGGGATGTACCTTTGGCCATTTTTTTGTATAATAACCCAATAAGGTTCTGTTACTCGTGTTATAGTTGGTTGCTGTCCATTTGTAAAAATACTATCTCGTGTTGTATCAAACTCTTCACTTTGAGAATATGTTAAAAAATCAGTAAGTTTTTTTTCTAATTCATCTTGCAATCGTAAACCGTTTATTCGAAGCGGAAATGTATCTCCTTTAGTTTCAATAGTTCGTATATTAAATTGTTCAGATTGTTCATCTAAGTTTGCTAAGACATTTAGTCTATAGGCAATTGTCCATGGTTGTATTTGTGTCATTTTTAAAAATCCTCATATTATTTATTTTATTATAGTATTATTTGTGCATCTTCATAAAAATAAAGACTGATAGCTATCATCAAAGAGACTTGCAATAGGTATAATTATATTTGGGCGAATGACATCCTTTTCTTTTCGAACATAAAAAACAAGAATGTCTGGCTGATGTCTATAGAGCTCGTGTCGAATTTGAAGACCCAAACCTGCAATGTCATACGTAAATTCATTCAAGGGGTCCCATATAACCTCAAAACAATCTTTTTTTGCAATATCATCCTCAGTTAATAACTCATTAAACGTTTCTTCAACTCGCTCACTTCGTTTATAAGTACACACAGGAGGAAAATATCTTTGAGGTTCAATAGCATACTCTACTCTTTCTAATCCAAAGTGACTAAATTGTAACTGAGGGTTTTGTTCTAATCGATTCATTGTTTGTTGAACTAATTTTTCCAAATCTAATATTCTTTTCATAGTCATATTCTTTTCACTCCGATCATTTTGATGTTGGTAACGTAAACTCTATATAAAAAGGCTGATCATCAGGTTGTTGTGCTCCGATTTCAACTTTTGGGTTGAATGATGAATATAATTTTTCGATGGTATGTAATTCATTCTCGCTTAATGGATTATATAATTCTCCACAGTATAAATATTCTGCTTCCTTTTTTTGATAACTCTCTACTAATCCTATGTTTATTGATAAAATTGACCGAACAAAATTTTCTGTAAGATTAGTAGTACTTACAAGAGCATCAATTGAAAGAGGTGCTATTGCGTGTAATTCTGAATTATTTAGTGAAAAACTATATTCTTTACCTTTTAATTGCAATTTTAATACTTCTCTATCCTCATCATAAGGCAAACCTCCTAACTGAATTTTTGGTTGAAATTCACTATATGCTTCTAAGATAAATTCTTTTTCTCGATCTGAAAGTTTCAAATCATCTACGGGAATGACAATCGTTTCTGTTATTTTATCCTGTTTTCTCTTTAGAATTTCCATATTTATGATTTCTACAAGAGACGGTCTTTCTAATTGTTCTAATTCTTCAATTGATAATGGCTTTGTCATTTTTTATAGTAATTATTTCATAATTTCTTGTCCATACGGTTGAGGTGGTCTATCACCAGTTGCAAGGTCTTCTAATGTTTTTGGTCGCACATATTCTAAGTTTTCTGCATGATAAGGTCTGTTTTGTGAGAGCAATTTTGCGTGTTCTAAAATAACTAAAGGTACTCTTTTTTCACCGTCAGGATCTTTTCTTAAACAAAGTTCAATACCAAACCCTAACATACTTTCAAAATATTGTTTGTAGTGATTTTCTGCTTCTTCAAATGTCATACCATCATTCCAATCAAAAAGTGGTATAGAAAAAGTCTTATACATTTCATTATCAATTTTATCAAAAGAAATACATATTTGCGAAGGATGTAAAAATTGTCTTTTTAGATGATCAATCATTGATCCTGAACTTTGTACATATTGTTTCTCAGATTCTCTATCAGCTATATATTCTAATGGGGTAGCAGTAGTATGATAGCTTAAAAAACCATCAGGTATTCGCCTAGGAGAGTCCATTCCAAGAGGTGATGTAACAACTTTAGGAAAATAGGCTTCTCGTTTTTTTACTGGTGCATACAGAGGAAAGATTCTACTTAGCATAAGAACTTTTGACGCAGTACCTACTTTAGCTTCATGAAGACATTCTAATAAGTACGGTGTGAAATCAAGAGAATGAACAGGGTTGAAATCCGAATAAGATTGCAATACATCATATTCAAACTCTCCAGGTTTTGCCATTTCTGAACTCACCATTTCATATCTCTCATTATCATTAAGAAAAAATATTTCTCCGTCTTCTCTTTCAAATAGTATTGGTTTTTGTTTAGTCATTGTGTGAATATATATGCAGTTTCATGGTCTTTTGATCGTAAAATAATGGGATGGTCTTTTGAGAGATGCGTTTTTAATTGTATGGGGGGAAGTTTATCAGCATTACCTTCGCATAAAATATCATTAATAATTTTTCTATTATATGGAAGATACAAACTAGTACTTTGAGTTGGTTGTACATAAAGTCTACCATCTGGTTGTAATACTTTATGAACAAAAGAATTTCTTGCATTTTCACTTTCATCATGATGACCTTTTATGACATCAAAATTTGGAATATCCTCAGTAATTTCAAGAAAAGATTGTAGAAAAAAACCTTTAAATTTATGCATTCGTCTAAAAATTTTTGCTGGAATTTCAACTGAATATATAGACTCTCCTTCAGATAAATTTGCGATATACCTTGGACTTGTTGACTCATGAACAAATGTAACATTTTCAGTTGTTCCATCAAACATATATTTCCAACTTGTTGACATTCGTTTTAAACTAACACTTTTTGGTTTTGATCTATGATAAGGCATCAATCTTCGTAAAGATTTAATTCGATCCATATATGTGTGTTCAAATTCTTTTCCGAGAAGTTCTGCATGTGTTTTTCCTTTATGAATTTCTGGTAGTTTCAGTTGATCTTTTTCGGGTGACATTCTACAAATAAGTTCTAAGGTATATTCTGCTTTCCAATTTGTATCGATAGTCATTGTGTTCACTCGTTTGCATGTGTATCTACAAGGTATTTCGCATATTGCATAGGATTACTTAAAAATCTATTGAGTCTTCTTCCCCATCGCTGTCGAATTTGATCAGTGTATTCATATGGAATTGCTTTAATAGCAGCATATTTTCTTTCAGTTGGGTTCCATTCACGAAGTGTTCTAATCCCTTTACTCCCTGGTTTTGAATTAATTTCTAAAACAGACAATTGTCCATCATCATCTTGTAAAAAATCAATACCTACTTCGCCTGGATTATACTTTGAAATAGATTGCATAATTTTTTGACTTTCTTTTCTCATTCTTCTTTCTAGAGATTGATAATCAGTAAAAACTGCAAAAGGATCTTGCGGATGACCTTTCTTTGAAATATTTGCTTGTTCAGATTTAACGGGTCCGATTCTCATATAAAAGCAAGTCATTCGATTTTTTCCATCTAATCCTTTTTGAACTATAACGCGATAATCAAAAACTCTTGAGTCAAAAGTGTCTGCATTAATTCCTTGCTGAATGATATATCCTGAGTCTGCACCGAGTAAATGAAGTCCTTTTACAAGAGCCGAAAGATTTCTTGCTTCATATGTCTGTTCTGGTTTTTCACTTGTTGCATATAAGAATTGATTTTTAGAATGAGTTTTTTTCACAACGAATTGGCTTTTACCTTGAGAAGCTGTTCTCTTTTTAATAAAAATTCTACCCGATGTTATCTCAATCATTTCTTCAAGTGAATCTGGAGAATATATTTGCGTATAAGGTACGTTACATTTTGAATCTTCAAGTAATTCAACTAAATTCCATTTATCAGAACAAATTTGACGAAATAGTGGTGAATTTACAAAATGGCTATTTTCGTTTTCAAAAAATCGTATTAATTCACTTCGAAGTTTGGGAGTTCTTGATAAATTTGTTCTATCATAAATAACAGGTGGTATCTTTATTTCTTTTTGAGACATATGAGAGTTTAACCAGAACTTAGAATTTATCGAGTTATTTTTTTCCAACTCACGAAGTGTTTGTCTTGTTGAAGGAATAAATGCAAGTGCAACCCCTTTACTTTGTGCGATTCTTGCTCGTTCTTTAAATGCATTCCAACTTAACTGAGAATTATTAGTTAAATATCCTACAATAATTTCTTTACCCATCTAAATTACACCTAATCCCACATCTCTGGATTTGTTTGTTCTCCTTTGACTAATCGTAATGCGTATTCTATATCTCTTTTTGGAGTTCTCATCTTGCCATCTGAGTCAACACTAATAGTTATGTCAGCTAAATGTTCACTCATTTTTTCAAATGTTTCAGTACCATATTTTGCTATTATTTGTTCATTTGTTAATCCACGATAAAAATCAATAGCGGGTATAAGTATTCTTGAGCGAATAGTTGGATGTTCATTTCGAAGATAAAAAATAAGATTTTCAGGGTCATATCGTGAAATTACTGCACCAATTTCTCTTGCCCATTCAATATAATTTTCAGTATCATTCACAACCCCACCAACTATATCACAATACTCTTTTTTTGCAAAATCATCATCACTGAGATATTCATGAAATTGTGTTTCTAATTCTTTACTTCGTTCATGTATTACAATATAGTTAAATCCTAAGGGTTTGGTTATATATTCAACTCGTTCTAACCCAAAAAGACTAAAAGAACATTTTGGATTCTTGCTTAACCGATTGATTGTTTGTTGTGTTAGTCTTTCTAAATCAAACATTCGTTTTTTCCCCATTATGTGAACTCCTGAAATTCAAAGTTTTTATCTATATATCCTATTTTTGGAATACCAAAACCCATAATGCTGAATTTATTTTTTTCTTCAACTTTTTCATAAGGTTTTACATCAGAAGGAAGGTATAATCTACTAGGTGCTCCTTTAATCATAGGACAAATGCCTTCATGTCTTACTCTTCTTGCATCAATAGGTAATCGTGTAAATTCATCTAAATCCTTTACACCATGTTTCCATTGTACATAATCTTGTAATTTTTTAGTAAAAGGATAATTTTTTAAGGGTGTACATTTTTGACAAGGAATAAATCCTAATTGAATCAATTTTTCTAATCCTTCGCCACCAATTGCTACAATTACTTCACTTGTACTTTTTGGACCTACATTTTCAACAGAACAATCGTAATTTCCAAAAACTCCTGTGTCTAATCTTCCAGAAAAAATAGATTCACCTTTTTTTCTTTGTTTTGCAATATCTCGTACACTAAGGTCTTCAAAA
>CAZUXP010000040.1:0-7240 GCA_964624275.1 uncultured Methanosarcinales archaeon | reverse complement strand
TGGATGCATCCCGGTTTGTTCATGCGCAAATACATTACCATACGCAACTGCAATACCATCACTTGCTTCTTGAAGTTGTTCATCAAACTCCATAAAATCTTTTATATATCCATTTACCGTAAAAACATCTCCTAACATATATCCACTTACGGCTAATTCTGGAAACGCAATAAGATTCGCATGTGCTTTTTTTGCAACCTCAATTTGTTTGAGCATGGACTCTAAATTAACTTGCGGTTGATTAGGTTTTACATCAAATTGACCAAGTGCGATTTTCATGTTCTTATAAGTGTATAGATTACACTAATATATAAATGTTTGGTTTTGGTGACAATAAAATAGGTATATATGTATTGAGGATGGAAACTTAAAACATCTATTTGATTTGAAGTCTGACCACATACTTGTTTAATTAATCTAACTTTCGTTTAGATTTTTCTGCTAACTTCTCTTTGTCTTTTTTCAACCTTCGTTCTAATTTTTTCAAGTCTTCTTGTGCAGAAGTTCTTCAGGAACTATATTTTCTTTTAATAACCCATTTCTAATTGTTTTATTATTTTTCACATGTTCATCAGTTATAATTATTTCTCGTTTTAAATCATCATTTTTTACATTGAAATTCGTTATTTCTGTTGCAAAAAATCATCAGAAATACCTATAATCTCATTTAACTCATCCATAGTCTGTAAAACATACTCTTTAGACCATTCCTCATAAGAAAGATTAGTGATAATCTGTATATACTTCTTTTTATCTATTTGTTTTTATTTAATTGCAGACAATATCAGAGTTGCATTTAATGTATGATTAATTGGAGATACAAATGTATTATCTAGTGCATCTCGAAAACCAGAAAATAATTCGTCCATAAATTTTTCAGTACACAAGAACTAAATCACTATTTATATTCTAAAACTAAGTTTATTTATAAATAATCATATTCTCTTAAGAATATATACTAAATTTTCATAATATTTATATATATGTATTACATTTGTAAGACTAACAGGTAAAACCAAGCAGACAGTGTACCGTATGGTGCACGATAAGGAGTTCTGTTTGGTACTGTTTTTTTCTACCACACAAAAATTACTTCTTGGTTTGGAATTAAATCAATATACTGAGTATTATCATTATTAACTTTTTGATATGCAGACCAAGAAAGTAAGTCTGCAAACTGAAGTCCTGACCAAGCATGAGAATAACCATGCCGAATAGTCACTTTATAAATAGATGATTTATCCCGTAAACATTTTTCAAAGTATGAATCAAAATCATTTCTTAAAGCTTGTTTTCCTTTAGATCTATCAATTACAACTTCAACATCAGTTTGTTCTAATATTATGGTTTTTGCGAGTTTACCTGCGACAAAATTATATAACTTATGTTTATTTTCGAGTAAAAATAAACTTTTAACTTTCTTTTTTTCAAGAACAATATGAAATATTTGTAAATCATTTAATTGAGATAATTTTTGTAATGCATACACAATAATTTCCTTTTTAAGATTATTTCCCTTCAACTCATTAAATACCCTTAATTGTTTTTTGAATTTTCTTCGACGCATATTTTTGATAATTCTATCCAAAGATGAAGGATCTTTTACAAGCAGAGCAGAAATAACCATATATTG
Organism: uncultured Methanosarcinales archaeon; assembly: GCA_964624275.1. Taxonomy (GTDB): domain Archaea; phylum Nanobdellota; class Nanobdellia; order Woesearchaeales; family DATGWN01; genus CAZUXP01. Next base: position 5,607 of record CAZUXP010000040.1, on the reverse strand, counting down.
AGAACATCCGTTTTTTGCTCCTAAATCTCCACTTTCATCTATATACATATAACTTAACACTGAGTTTTTCACCTAATATTTCATCATAAAAAAATTATTTAAATGTTTTGCCATACTCTATAGTATATAATAACATCTAAACTAAAATGAAGAAGGTTTTTTACTGGCAAAAAAACGAATTTCAAAATAAAGTTTATAAACCAAATTATATCAAAAACACATAATGATCCAAAAACACATTCATCCAAGTAAAATAGTCACGTTAAGTGACTACCCACTCCATAACGAACAAATCTTAAAAATATATTTTTATACAGCTACAAAAACAACACTACCACCAGTTCCAGTCATCCACAAATCAGCAGGAATTCCAGAACCACTCAAAGAATATATCAAACAAAACCCGAAAGTAGAATACTTTTTATTAGATGGAAGTCATAAAACAACTGCTGCAACTCTTTGTCACAAAAAAATAAATGCAATCATACTAGAAACAAATAAAGACTTTGCAAAAGCTAAACAATTAGCAAAAAAAGGAGAATTCTTTGGATGGCACAAAATTGAAAACTCAATGAAAGAAGCAATAAATGAACTCACACAACACCATACAAAATCAAAAAACATCTTGACTATAGAAGAAAAAACAAAACTCTTAGTCAAAAACAAAAATATTCCAAAGTATATGATTGATTTTTATAAGAAATTAACCAACTAACCATCCAACCATTCATCTCGAACCAACAAAACACTTAAATCTTTTGGAGTAAAAAAACATATAAAGTTTGAATACCAACCATCAAACAATGATATCTTGGGACATATACGAAATACAAACAAACACAACACCAATACACGGAGTGAAATTAAGAGGGAGAATACGAAAATTTGCACTTCAAAACCAAATCACCCTCTTAACAGAAAATGCAACTGATGCAGAAAATACAGTGAGATTCGCATTACTTAAAGATGAATCACCAAAACAAGTAGAAGACTATCTCAAAAGTATCATTTCAGATGTAATAATCGCACAAATAAAACAAAACATCAAAAATCCAGTCCTCTCTAAACTTAAAGTCAATTTAGAAAAAAGATATGAGTAAATACACGGAGTATATACCATAAGAAAAAACATCTCAAACTACCAACTCTTCATCATTTCTATCGTTTGTTCATCACAAACTTTTGCATCAATTGTTCCTCGCGATGTAATAGCAGGATCTGAATTATCCTGAGGAGAAGATGCCAAAGACTGAGAACGATAATGTGCAGTATAACTACCAATGATTTGTTCTTCTTGAGGAGCTGATTGAGAAGGTCTTTTAAATCTTAAATACAGTTCCGCCATATAAGCATGATCTAAAAAACTTCCATATTCTTTGCGTAAATCTTCAGACATGAACATTTAACTTGAGCCAAAGTTTATATAGTTTTCACAAAAACTATAATATTCTGTTCAAAACTCATGAAAATCTGGTTTTATTAATCGTTTATTTTTATGTAATGAACGTAAAATATGAACATCTTCTGTTTTTAAAATAAAATCAAGCTGAATATTTTCTTTAATTCTTTTTTCATCTTTTGATTTAGGAACAACAGTTATACCTTCATCAAGTAAGAATCGAAGCACAACTTGCGCAGGTGTTTTTTGATATTTTTGAGTAATCGCAAGAATTGTTTCATCATGTGCGATGTTTCCTTTTGTGAGTGGACAATACCCTGTTAAACGGATGTTGTGTTTTTGACAAAATACAAGCAATTCAGTTTGTTGTAAATAAACTTGGTATTCAACTTGATTACAATAAATTGGTTCTTTAAAGACGTCTAATGCTTCTTGTAAATGACATATTGAAAAATTACTTACTCCAATATGTTTGACTTTTCCTGCTAATTTTGCTTCAGCAAAAGCCTCGTATGTCTCAGTAAGAGGAATATTTTTATTTGGCCAATGAATGAGAAGTAAATCAACATAAGACGTTTGAAGTTGGTCTAGAATTTCATCAATTTGTGTTGTTGCATCACTATATGACAGATTTTCATACCACACTTTTGAGGTAATCCAAATTTCATCTCTTGGAATACCGCTTTTCTTTATTGCTTCACCAATTTCTCGTTGATTTTCATAAAACCATCCAGTATCAATATGTCTATACCCACAAGATAGTGCAAAAAGAACTGCGTATTTACAAACATCTCCAGTCATTTTCCAAGTTCCAAGACCTATAGTTGGCATTTGCATGAAAGTTAGAAGAAAAGAGGAGTTTTTAAAATGTCTGGATTGAAAAATTAACAGAAACTGAAATAATTTATTTTAAAAACTTTTCTTCAACAAGTTTTCTCATTTCTTGTTTTGAAATATTCTTTCCTTTCGAAGAACCCCAAAGCAATAAAAACTCTTCTCTTTTTTTTGCAATGTGTCTCCTTTCATCTCAAAAACTCCTTAGCAAGTTTATTTCGTTGCGCTTTAGATAACGGAGTGACTTTTTTCATACTACCTTTCAATTTTTGAATTTGAACTAACGCAATTTCTCGTTTTAACGACTGTACTTTTTCAATAAGCGCAACTCGAATCAACTCTTGTAAATTAGAAAAACCAAATTCTGATACTATTTGATTACTTTCTTTTTCTAACTTTGAGCTTAGTCGCACACTAACTAATTTGTTTATCATAAATTAACATAAATGATACATATTTATAAAAGTTATCATTTGATATCATAAATCATCAGGATTTTTCACCGTAATTGGAGATTTTCTAAAATCTTTGACATTTCGTGTTACTATGCATTCAACATTTGCAGATACTGCACACGCAATATGTATAGCGTCAGCACATTCATCATTAACGATATATTTCTGATAGTTATCCGTAACTACAGGTATAATCTCAATTTTTGATCCAAATGAAAGCCATTTAAATAACTCATCAAAATCTACTTTTTGATATGTCAACTCTTTGATGACTAGATGAGATACAACTAAAGTATATTTACAAGTTATTGCCTCAGTAAAAAGATTTATTTTAAATCTATTAAGCAAGTAATCAATAAACACGTTTGTATCAACATATACTTTCATAAAAAGAAGAATCTGATAATTATTCATAAAAACTTTGTAATAATTTTCGAAAACATTCCGAAATCCACATAAAATTATTTAAAGCTCTAAAATCAAATTTAATTCTATGAAACTCATTCCAAGTTTTAATAATAAAGTCTACCTAATCAACAATTATGTTCAAAAAGAACATAAACGCGAAGCGAACATTTATCCCATCTTAAAAAAACACAAGATTCCAACACCACGAATAAAACAAATTAAGCAATCACTTATTCAACTGTATTATTACCCTTCAAAAACTATTAAAGAAAATCCAACTCAAAAAAGTTATGAAAAAATTGGAAAAATTTACCAAAGACTTCATAGAATCAAAGGAGACTCAACAGAATTTACAGAAAGTATTTACAGACATTTTAATAAACTTCCTAAATATATGCAAAAAAAACTAAACACATATTTATCAAAAGCAAAAGGGAATCGGTTGATTCACTGTGATCCTTCTACAACAAATATATTGATTGGAAAACATATCAAATTAATAGACTTTGAATTCACCAAATTTGGAGACCCTACTTATGATATTGCTCTCTTTGAACTAAAAAATCCACAACAATATCATAAAGCTTTCTACAAAGGCTATAACAAAACCCATGATGCAAATATGATTTTATTTTACAAGATTTTACAGGAAAATCATACAATGTGTTGGGCTAAAAAAAATAAAAAAATAAATTTGTACAAAGAAAAAAAGAAACAAAGGGATTTACTATATGAAAAAATCACCAAATTTCTTGATTAGATAGTTTTATAAATTAGTTAGTACTTTTAAATAGTTAAAGTGATGTTAACTAGCATTATGCAACTCGCTCTCGACACATTTACTGTTGATAAACGAGACGCAATAGAAGAAGAGAGCCTTAGAGAATTGCAAAGCGAATTGAAGCTAATTGTTTCATCTCAAGATTCTCAACGAATTCTATTTACCGAATCAATCTTAGAATCAACACCTTATGCAAACCCTGGACACTCGATGATTCTTGTTCAAAAAGCAAATAGGTTGTATACAAATGCAACTCTTGATGAAAGAAATTATCTAACAGATATTGGTGGGGTGATTACAAAAAAATTTCCAGATTGGGATTCTGAAATTTTTCAAGATACAGTTACTCATCGAAAATTATATGGTGAAGAAACTGCAAGAAAAATTCTTGATTGCGCAGTAAAAATGAATGATAATGATTTTCGAATTTTTTCTGATGAAGCAATTGAAAAAACGTTTCCATTAAATCCATATATTGATACAACAGGTATTGATTTTGATAAATTAACTCTGGAAAAATGGACACAAATCAAAGCTGAACAGGAAGAGAAATTTCACAATAATTCTGAAAAAAGAGATTCGATGAGAAATATGCAATTCTCACCTTATAACCAACAAACAGCAAGAAAGTATACTGCATTACTTGCAGGTTCAGTTTTTGGTGGAGATATGTCAAATCATTGGAGAAATACACGAATGCTTGATTTTGTATATAATGGACCAGTTACTGAACATTCAAATTGTGGTATAAGAAAACTTCCACCTCAAATACGAGTTTTAGGTTTGCAATTAAAACCTGAAATTGCTTCAATTTTATCTCAACAAGAGTATTATAAAAATGCAGGAACAAAAGATTTAGATAAACAAGATTTTATATATTTGATAAGATAAAAGTTTTTATTGATTTAGATGTAATTTTAAAAATCCTAAACTATATAGCCCAAAATATTTCTTAGAAGAAAATATGATTATGTTGGAATAACTCACTTTACTTTTGGTAAATATTCAGGTTTTGTTTTATTGTTAAACTGAAACATATAAGGTAAATCTCCAATCATGATTCCCTCATACTTTTTTTTTGTTAATGTTCTTTGCATCATTTTTTCCATAAAAGTGTTATATCTACAGAAAGTAAGGAACTTCAATTCAAATGGTGTTTCAGCTTCAAGATGATTCAGAATTTTTGTAACTAGTGGATCACCTCGTTTTACATAATGACTTATCATTCTTCTTTGATTTTCATCTGTTGCATATTGCCAACCATGTGCTAACACATCTAACTGAACTTGATATAAATCATCTTCAATTAATCGACAATCCAAATTATTTTGAAAATCTGTTGTTTGATGAATTTTTCTATGTAGTATTTGTAATACTAACATAGATTCTCGTTGTGCAACAAAAAATTCTTCTTGTTTTCTTTTTGTTATTTCATACAAGTTTTCAATTGATATCTTTGTTTTCATAAACAGTATTATTTTTCTATTAACTATTCTATGTAGTTCTCATTCCATATAATCTCAGATTCGTAATTTCCTTTCCTTCTTGAGTTGTTAAATTCAAAAATCCTATGTATACATTTGGACCTTGAACCCACGATACCTCAAATGTTTTATCATCAGGAACAACATACGTTATTGAATTTCTATTTGGTTCGTTTCCAAAATCTTCAATTAGTTCTTTAGCATCTTCAATCAGTTTTTTTTCTCTAATATATTGTAGTGCTTTTC
>CAZUXP010000039.1:0-7781 GCA_964624275.1 uncultured Methanosarcinales archaeon | reverse complement strand
GTGTTTTTAAGTTTTGTAGTTCGCACATGTGGAATACCTTGCAATTTTTCGCCCGTAACTGGACAAATAGGTCGACTTGGTTTTCGTAATTTATATACGATTTTAGTCTTACTACTTGGTGTACGTACGAAAACTTTGCGTACTGATCCTGATTTATGTTTACCTGAAACCATGATTGTTGGAAAATTTGGTTGATTTATAAATGTATTTGTTTGACGACCGTGTAGAAATTCCCCACATCAATATCAAAAACAATATATTTTAAAATAATTACTTAGTTTAGATATAACGATATGAATCGTTTACAGGATACTTATGCGCGCCTTACTGTACAAATTCCCCCTGCAACATTTCTCTATCATGAGTCTAAAACTATGGGAAGGGTAATTACTTTACAAACTCCACAAAAAACATCAAATTTGGCGCTTGCTGATGGAGGATATGGTTTTTTTAAACAGGGCTTTGTACAAAGTTCATCATTATCAAATCAAACATCAAATTTTTCAAATCATTTACATGAAGTTTTAGATATTCTACATAATTTATGTTCAAAAAATGTTGCAAAAAAAGCATTACTTAAAAACCCATTTTTTCAAGTTATGTTACATCAAGCAATCAAAATTAACCCCCATATTGTAAAAAATCAGTTAGAGTCTGCAAATAATTTGTATGAAGGTTTGTCTTCAATCGTTGGAGAATTACAGTATCAATCAAATCAAATTCAAAAATATGCGCCTATTTTTGCTAAAGAAGAACCTAATTGTGATATTGGTGACATTGTTCATTCGTATACGCATTTATTAGAGTCTGCAAACAAAATTAATTTAGCTAACGGTATGTTTATACAAACACTTTCATCCTTTTATTCAGAATTGTTATAGATTACTCTAATCCTTCTATATATCGTTCTGCCTCAAGTGCAGATTGACAACCACTTCCTGCTGCAGTAATTGCTTGTCGGTATTTAGTATCTTGTACATCACCGCATGCAAAAACACCTGGTATATTTGTATGTGTAAATCGATTTGTTAGAATATATCCTTGTTCATCCATGTCAACAAATCCTTTGAGCATTTTTGTATTTGGAATATGACCAATTGCTAAAAACACGCCATCACATGAAAAATCGGTTATTTCGTTTGTTACAGTATTTTGTAATTTTACGCTAGTAAGTGTCGTATCACCCACACATTCCTTGATTGTAGAATTCCATATAATATCTGTTTTTGGATTTTTAAAAAATTTATCTTGCATTATTTTACTTGCGCGAAGTTCGTCACGTCTGTGTATGACGGTTACTTTAGAAGCAAATTTTGTCAGAAAGTTTGCTTCTTCCATCGCAGAATCTCCACCACCCACAACAACAATTTCTTTGTTCTTATAAAAAAAACCATCACAAGTCGCACAAGTACTCACACCCTTTCCTTTGAATTTTTGTTCACTTTTAAGTCCAAGCCAGCGAGCTGATGCGCCAGTTGATATAATAATACTTTTTGCTTGAAATATTTGTTTATCTTGTAGTGTTACTTCAAATCCATCTTTAATCTTTTGTATAGATGTGATCCAACCAGTTAGAAATTCTGCACCAAAACGTTGGGCTTGTTTTTTTGAGGTTGCAACGAGTTCAGGTCCTTGAATTCCATTTTCAAATCCTGGAAAATTTTCAACTTCAGTTGTAAGTGTGAGTTGTCCACCATCTTCAGGTCCACAAACAACAAGAGGTTGTAAGTTTGCTCGTGCAGTATAAATTGCTGCCGTTAAACCAGAAATCCCGGCTCCAATAATAATAATGTTTTTCATACCAATCTCAAAAATATTCTCATATATAAATATACTTAAAAAATGATAAAATATATTTATGCTAAATGAGTAAGTGTTGAACCTACTATAAAAGCCATTGATGCTGCAACCCCTCCTAAAAATAATACTTCAAGACCGCTTTTTAACCAGTGTTTATTTGTTACAGCAGCTTTAAATGTACCGAGTCCAAAAATAGTTGCTCCTGTTAGTGAGGCTGCAACAATAAACGAATTTAATGTAAATGTAAGTGGTGATAATTCAAGTAAATATGAAAATAATGGAACAAATCCAAAAAATACAAAGGATATAAATGTTGCAATAGAAGTTTTAAACGGAGAGTCTTTCGTATTTTCTAAATGAAGTTCTTCGTCCATAACTGTTTGTGCTAAGATTTTTTTATGTTTTGCAAGTGTTAAGACAATTTTTTCTGCTTCTTCTTGAGAATAATGATGTTTTCGATAATATTTTTCTAATTCAGTTTCTGTTTGTTGAAAATGTGAGAGTAAATCTTTTGATGTTCTTTTTCGTTCTTCATTGTTATATTCGTTTTCAGCTTCAGTTCCAAGATAATAACTAATTGCGATTGCAAGGCCATGTGAAATAAGATTTGCACAACCGATAATTAATACGATACTTGCTCCTAAAGATGCACCAATAACTCCTGAAACAATTGCAAAAGTTGTAATTGTCCCATCTAAACCTCCATGAATAACATCTTTAATGAGATTACCCTCTTTTTTGAAACGATACATATATTTTCTCTATATATGCATATATAAAAAGTTATTTAAAATAGATTTGACCTAAAAATGATAAAAAGAGGATTTATGAACGAAAAAGAAATTATGGATGAACTAATTGCACTACTCAGTACGCAATACGGTATTCGTGCAAATGATATATTAACTGATTTATACCCATTATTAAATCGAGTTAAAAAAAAACAAAATAACCTCACTCAAAAAGATTGCATTTTAGTAATGTATCCAAATAGCATACAAAATAATCCACAGACCCCTCTTGAATCCCTTCAAACTTTTTGTCATACGTATATAAAAGATGTTTTCACAACGATTCATATTCTCCCTTTTTTTATTTCGACGTCTGATGATGGTTTTGCAATTGCTGATTATACTCATGTTGATCCACATTTTGGTTCTTGGAAAAATATAGAGGATTTATCAAAAAATTATACAATTATGGTAGATTTAGTTTTAAATCATGTCTCATCACACCATCACTGGTTTTTACAAGCAAAAAAAGGCTTAAAATACTATCAAAAATATTTTCATATATTTTCAAATATACCTCAGGAAAAATCTTTTTTTCGTCCAAGAATTACCCCTTTATATCACCCATTTAAACTTGAATCTCAGACGAAATTTGTTTTAACAACATTTTCAAAAGATCAAATTGATTTAAATTATAAAAATCCTTTTGTATTTATTTCGCTAAGTAAGATCCTTAGATTATATTTATTACATGGTGTGTCATATATTCGTTTTGACGCAATTGAATATAGTATAAAGAGTTTAACAAAAACCTCACAACTCCAAAAGAAAAATTTAGCTCGTTTATTCACACTTATATCACATTATCTTAATCCCGCGATAAAAACAATTTGTGAAGTTCATATGCCTCATTCATATGCTATCGAATATGCACAAACAAAATCTTCAGATTTATTGTATTTATTTGAACTTCCTGCATTACTACTACACACAATTTATACTCAAGATTCCACTGTGCTTACAAACTTTTTACAAAAAGTCACTCGAAATATGAATATTGCGACGTATATTTTATTTACTTCAACACATGATGGTATTTCGTTACATACTGTCCAACCAATTCTTACAAAAAATCAATTCATGCAACTTATTAGAACTATTGAAGATAAAAACGGGATCATATCATATAAAACGAAGAATTCGATTCAGGTCCCGTATGAAGCAAATATAACTTTTTTAGATGCAGTTTCAAATATACAATCGTTTATTGCACTCAAACTCATTACATTTGTATTAAAAGGAATACCATTAGTATATATAAATGATTTATTTGCATCGCATAATTGGAATGAAGGTGTAAAAAAATATCACTCTGCGCGAAAAATTAATCGAAAAAAATATGATTTGAAGCAAATTAAAAATGAATTAGAATCAATACATTCTTCTGTTCATATTGTATATACAAAAATTATTCGAGCATTATCAATTCGAAAAACAGAATCGTTGTTTGATCCAAAAGTTTCACAAGAGGTAATTTCAATTTCTCCTCAAATTATTTGTATTAAAAGATATACGCAAAATTCTCAAATATACTGTGTAACAAATATATCTAAGCAAAATGAATCAGTTTGTTTGGATGAATACTTTGAAAAAGGAATAGATATTTTACACGATGAATTTATTAGTTCGTCATTTCATCTCAAATCTTATGAAACTCGATGGATTAAAAAGATATAATCATAAATTTTAAACCTAAACACATATAAATATAAAAAACTAGTACACAATATGAAAAAAATACCTCTTGTAAAAACACTAACTTCTCAATTTGCATTGACAAAATCTCAAAAAGAATTTATCGAAACTTCGAGAAAAACAATTCAGAATATTTTACAGAAAAAAGATAATCGATTATTAGTTATTGTAGGTCCATGTTCAATTCATTCTCAAGAAGAAGCACTTGATTATGCACAAAAAATTGTAGATATTCAAAAAACAATAAGTGATAAAATATTCTTAGTTATGCGCGTGTATATTGAAAAACCTCGAACAACACTTGGTTGGAGGGGATATGTATATGATCCATTATTGAATGGTTCAAATGACATTTCGCTTGGTTTACAAAAATCAGTAGAACTCTGTAAACAAATAACAGAATTATCAGTTCCAATTGCAACTGAACTTTTAACTCCAGCTATAGTGCCATTTATTGAAAATTATATTTCATGGGCATCAATTGGTGCAAGAACTGTTGAGTCGCAAATCCATCGAGAACTTGCATCATCCTTGCCATTTTCAGTTGGTTTTAAAAATTCAACAAGTGGTAATATTCAAGTAGCAGTGAATGCAGTAAAAACTGCATCTCATTCACATGCATATATTGGCATATCGCAAAATAATGAATTAGTGCAAACACAAACACAAAAAAATATTTGTCCTCATATTGTTTTACGAGGGGGTATAACACCTAATTATGATGAATATTCAATACAATCAGCATATGAGTTATTACAAAAAGAACATGTTGCAAATGAAATAATTATTGATTGTAGTCATGCAAATTCTAAAAAAATATATGATAATCAAACTGAAATTTTCATGGAAGTGCTTTCTGTAATAAATAATACAACTGCGCCGGTTTGTGGAATGATGCTAGAATCTAATCTATATGCTGGTTCACAATCGATACCTCCTCAAAAAAGAGGTATATCTATTACAGATCCATGTTTGGGATGGGATGAAACAAAAAAACTCTTATTACAAGCATATGATTTATATACAAAATGAAACCAAAACTGTTTTATGATAATACTTGTGGATTTTGCGCAAAATCAGTTTTGTTTTTACAAAAAATAGATACAAAAAAGCGTTTACAATTCATTGGTTTGTCAACTCAGGTTGCAAAAAAACAAATACCATCGAAAATTTTGCAACATGATTCAGTTATTCTATTTTTTCAAAACAAGTATTATATTTATTCAACTGCAATATTAAAAGCTCTGACAATCATTGGTGGTTTTTATAAAATTGCAGTTTTAGGGTATATCATACCAAAAACTTTTCGTGATTTCTTGTATAAATACATTGCAAAAAAAAGAAAATAATAGGCAAACACTTATTCGTGTTCGACTCTTGGCGCTAAGACAAATGATAATTGTACTTTATCTGTTGCAACATATTCTAATTTCAGAGGATAATTTTTACTAAATTGAAGTTTAACAGTATCAGAAAGTTTTGCACCACTGATCATTTTTTTCAAATATTCAATCGAATACCGACTTTTAATCAAATCCTCTGATTCAGTTACAATTTGTAAACCATCATCACTGCTTGGTATTTCAATTTCTGCATTATTCAAATCACCACTTGCACTAATAATGAATTTTTGCGAATTTGCAGACATTAATAATGAATCCGCAACAATTGCGGCATCTTCAACAGCTTCGCCAAGCGTATCTACTGGCATTGTAATTGTTGTTGCAAATGTTAAATTCGGTGTTTTTTGTTCGCGTTCATTTAATGCAATTATTGGTAATGAAAATCTTCGAGTAGACTTACCCGATACAGTTAATTTTAGTTTTGCAGAATCATTCATTTCCAATGTTACAATATCTGTTGTATTTACTCGTCGTAAGATTTGTTTTAAATTCCCTAAATTTAATGCGATTTCAACTGATTCTTCAAGTTTGTATTCTTCGAATAATGATGGTAGAAGTTTAAATACAACCATGGCAACATTTGCTGGATCCATAGCAATAAGTGTGATTCCATCTTTTGTAATGCTGAATCTTGCTTCTGAAACAAGTTCTGAGATGATAGATATACTATCTTTGAAAAATTTTGGTTCTGATAATGTTAGTTTCATGTTTTCCCCCAACAAGTCGTGGTTTATATTTCTTTATATACTTTATGGTTTAAAATTCGAAAATTTCCGTTTATCGCCATTATATAAGTAAATAATGTTTTTATCCTTTGTATATCCTGACTCTTCTGCCATTTTTGCGTATGCATCCATCATATCAGTCGGTCCGTGAGATGGAATAACATAAGACGGTTGTAATAATGTGAGTAAAACTCTCAAATCCTCTTTTGATGCGTGTCCGGAAACGTGAATATCTTTAAAGAGTACAAGTCCTTTATTGATGAGCTTTTCTTCAATTTTTTCGCGTGCTGCTAAAATTGTTTCAGTTGGTATCGCATTACAAGAAAAAATAAACACATCGCCTTTTTGAAAGACATTTGGAAGCGTTCCATTTAACATATTGTTTAAAACTGCATGTTCTTCTCCTTGATGACCTGTCATTGCAATGATGTATTTAGAACGATCTTCATCCAAGAGTTGTTTGAGTCTTTTTTTTACTTTACTTCGAAATGGCATTATTTCAACATGATCAATAATATCGGTAATATTTGCTTTTTTGGCAGTATAAAGGTATTTATCCAAGCTTCGACCCAATAACAACACTTTTCGTTTCATTTTTTTTGCAAACTGCACAATCGTCTGAAGTCTTTCGATGTGAGATGAAAAAGTTGTGATAAATATAGGTTTATTTTCAACAATTGGAGAAAATAACAGTTCTTCAAGCATATTCTTTGCTTCTGCTTCTGATGCAGTATGACCCTTATGTTTAGCTCGTAAACATTCGCTAATAAGAACGGTTATATTTCCCGCACGTTTTTTTAGATATTCCAAATCAGGTTTTTGATTAAAGCTTGGCGTCATATCAAGTTTGAAATCATTTGCATAACAAATAGTACCAAATTTCGTATGAATAAGAATTAATGATGCATCGGGAATTGAATGTGTTATGGGAAAGAACTCAACTTCAAACTCAGTTCCTATTTTGAGTTTTTGTCCGAATGGTATTGCCGTAATTCTATTTTCTTTTCGAATTTTACTATCAACAAACTGTTTTTTGATAATTTCGCATGTATATCGTGTTGCATAAATAGGACAATTATATTCCTTTGCAAGATACGGAATACTTGCAATATGATCTAAATGACCGTGGGATGGAAGTATTGCAAGGACTTTGTTTTTATCAATCTGTGTATCGTTTGGTAAAACTTCAAATTCTCGAAGTTCTATTGTTTGAAAAGACGGTTTATCTGCGCTTTCTTCATATTGAACGAGATGATCCATGTGAATACCCATATCTAAAATAAGTGATTCATCATTTACTGTAATGAGAGTCATATTACGTCCAATCTCTCCATATCCGCCTTTTGCTTGAATTTCTATCATAGTTT
>CAZUXP010000038.1:2405-7890 GCA_964624275.1 uncultured Methanosarcinales archaeon | reverse complement strand
ATCCAACCTAATGCTCCTAATTTTTTCTCTTTTATGTTGTAGTTTACTATTGCAAGAAAATGTTTATCATTTACTATTGGTTTATATGTTATGTTTGAAGCAGAAGGTTGTGCTCGTTTAACTTGTTTTTTTATTTCTATTTCATATTCTTTTAACGATTTCATTTTATTAATTCTCACTAAGAAGGATTCCTTTCATGGCTGGCGTACACGTTTCTATATTTCTGATGTATTCGTATAAATACTTAATTTTTTTAGTATGTTTTTTCTCGATTTCTTTGTCTAATTTTTCTTCAATATTTTTTTTCATGTTGTCTATTTGGGAGATTGTTTGTAATTCTTTTTTGAAAAATCCTTCTTCCAGAGTTTCAAATAATGTATTTATTTCTTTTAAAATGTTTTTTGGTATTTTTTCGTTTTCAAATTTTTTGAAGCGATATATTGCGTGTTGTGCTAATGCTAGTTTGTTGATTAATGTGAAATAATTATAGGATAATTTTCCTTCGAATTCGTATTTGATTATGATTCTTCGAATGTAGTTTGTGTGGGTGTCCATATCTTTTTTTAATTCGTCTAGTTCTTTTTTTGAGGCTTTTTGTGTTTCAGAAATTATAAAAAATAGTTTTCTGATTATGTTGAGAATTTTTTTTTGATCGTAAATATCTTGTGTGAGTGTTTCAAAAATAATTTTTTCTTTTTTTTGTGAAGATGAAAAACCAATCATTGTTGATACTAGATTTTTTACTTCTTCTTTTTTTGTTTCTTGGATATTGTTGAGCTTAATTATATCATGTCCTGTACGGTATGCTTGATTAAGAATTATTTTTATGTCTGTTTGATCTAAGTTTTTTACATCTATTGTGATTTCTTTTGCTTTGTTTGTTGTATTTTGTAATGTTTTAATGTGGAGTTCATTATTGTATTCATTTTCGGTAATTTCGATTGGTGATTTGTTTTTTATATTATTTTTTTGAGCCCATTTTTTAGGGATTGTAATGGTGTATGATTCTTTTTGTTGGATAACTGTTCGTATCATACATATGTTTTATATGTTTTTATTTATAAATTTTTTGTGTTTTGTATAAAAAACATATGTTTCTTATGCAAAATATTTATGTTGTTACTAAAATAACTACTTAATAGTAAGAAAAATAATGTTTATTGTTTTTCTTCAATAATTAAAAACAACAAAAAAAGGTGAAAATTTAATGGGTTTTTCAATGTTTGTTTTGATAACTGTTTTAGCTTGGTTATCTGATTAACACAAAAAAAACTAGGTATTTCCTAGTTATTTTTTTTATTTTTTTAATATCAAAAAAAAGGTGAAAAATAAAATGAATGAAAATTTAGAAAAAAAATTAGATATTGAACAAAACAAAAAAGATGTATCTTTAGATACTTGTGGTTTTTCAATGAGTCAAATAATAAAAAACTCTGTTGTAAAATATGCCTTGCCTTTAGTAGCTGGTTTAACAATGCTGGTTAGTGGCTGTGGAGTTGATAATCAAGAAACCGTAACAGATGATGATTATGTTATTGACACTGTACAAACTAAGTCTGGATACCGGGTTTATGGTTCTAAGAAAAAGTTATTTACTTCTGAAAGATTTTTAATTGAATCTAACGAATTAAAAAAAAGTTCGTCGGGAGAAAAATTTGATAGGTATGTAAAAACTTACGATTATAATGATAAAGGAGATATACATCGTGAAGAGCTTAGTCTGGATAAGGGGGATGACGGTCGTATTGATGTCCATGTATTTTCTAGTTATTGCTATCATTATGATAAAAAAACGGTTGATATCAAAACACACACTATTGATTATGATCTTCCTAATGATCATATGTCCACTCGTACTGAGTATATTGATTAGTAGGTTAATATACTAATTAAATAATAAAAAAGGTGAAAAATAAAACTATGGTATTTGAAAAAATATTTCGAGGAATTTGGGCAACTGATTTGAAACAAAATCAAGAACTTCCTGTAGGGGGTTCTATTTTTTCAGATGAGTTAACGACAAAATTAATTTTAGATTTTGATTCGTTTATTTCAAAAGAAAATTTACAAAAATCCAAAGAAAAGATTGCTACGAATTATCAAATAAATAAAGATATTTATCAATCTTGGTTAGTTAAACGAGATGTTTGTGTTGATGCTCAAGTCTATAACTTGACTAATTTAGTTCAGAAAAAAACTCTTGATTTGTTAGCAGTAGATACTTTAAAAAAAGTTAATACCTTTGAACGATCTCAAAAAATTAACTCTGGTGCAAAACTTTCTGATATGAAGGGTTGTGCAATGTGTGCAGAAATAGCATTTTTAGGAGCGTATATGCTTCAGGAGCTTTTACCTGAAGGTTATACTGCTAATTATATGAGTGGGGTTCAAAAAGAACTTTTTTTAGACGATGATGTTGATTTTGAAGATCATTCGTTTATTGTTATAAATACTCCAAAAAATGAACAATATATTTTTGATATTGCAAAATCAAATTGTTATTATAAATTTCCTCGTATGTTGGTTCCTGAAGAACAATTATGGGCTGAAAAATTTCAAAATACGCAACACGGGGTTATTAAAGCAGTTGATGTTTTAACAAAACAAAAAGCACTTTACGGTGTTTCAAATGAACATTTATTCAGTTAGATTTTTTTTTTTTTTTTTTTTAACTATAGTTGGTTGTGGTAATATCTGAGGAAAAATTCGTTAAAAATTAGCTTTCATTAATTATTTTATCTAGTAAAGCCATTCTTATATAAAGACCATGCTCTGCTTGCCTAAAATAAGCAACTCTTTTATCTTTTTGTTCAATTTCAATAGGCAAGTCAATTTCTTCTTGTTTTACAAGGGGATGCATTAAAATAGAATTTTTGTTTATTAAATTAAAATTTTTCATATTAATTATATATTTTCCTTTTGCTTTTCCATAATCTTTTTTTGAAATTTTTTCTTTTTGTATTCTTGTCATATAAATTACATCCATTGAAGGTAAAATTTTGTTTAAGTTATTTGATTCTGAAAATTTAATTTTATTTTTATTTAAGAAATCTTTTACGTCTTTTTTTAATTCAAGATTTTTTGGAGAAATAAGAGTTATTTTATTGTTTTTGAAGTTACTTAAAATGTAACAAAGAGAATTTACGGTTCTTCCATTAGCTAAATCTCCGACAATCGCAATATTCAAATTTTCTAATCTTTTTAATTCTTTATAAATTGTATACATATCTAAAAGAGCTTGTGTAGGGTGTTGGCCTTTTCCATCACCCGCGTTGATTATTGGTACTTCACTAACCATTGATGCTTTTTCTGCAGAACCCTGTTCAAAATGTCTCATGACAATACAGTCACAATATTTTCCTATTGTTCTTATTGTATCTTCAATTGATTCTCCTTTTTTTGCAGAAGAAGCATCTTTTGCATCTTCTACACTTATTAATTTTCCTCCAAGCCTTTGTACTGCGGATTCAAAACTGAGTCTTGTTCTTGTACTTGGCTCATAAAATAAAGTTGCTAAAATTTTCCCTTTTAATGATTCTTTATTTTTTTTTCTTAATTCATCTGCTTTCTTAAACAAAGAATACATTTCTTTTTTTGTGAAATCTTGAGATTTTATTATGTGTTTCATCTTTTTTATAAAATAATTTGAGTATATATATTTTTTTCTTTTTTTTCTTGCATCTCTTCCACACAGGTTTAATCTCTATTTTTTCGTTTCTGATCTCATCTTCCTCGTCGACTGTGTAATAATCCTATTTTTAGCTTGTGCTTGTCCGTGGCTTTCTGTAGTCTTTTGAGTTCTCTTCGCTACATTTTTACGATCCGACAGAGATCTTATTTTAGCACGAATGTAATTAAGATGTGCTTATTTGTAAATCTTTTTACGGCTGATGAATATTAGCGTATATCAACAATGCAAACTATAATCATTTGATTCTGATTGGGTGTTGATGTATGTTGTCTTAATGAAAACCCATAAAACATATGTTTCTTATGTGTAAAATTTAAATACTTCTAAAATACTACTATATAGTAATAAATAAATATATTGTGTTTGAAAAATATAGTTAAGATGGAAAACGTACAAACTTTGGAAACTATTGCGCTTGATCTTGAGAATATGTTTGATATGGAACTCTCAACTAATCAAAGTTCTGTGAATATTAGCGGAAAAACAGCTGAACAGATTAAATTCGAATTAGATGCGATGAGCGATGAGTTGGAGCGTGATATAACTCAAGTTGATCATAAAAAAGCTGAATTAGAGAACTTATTGCATGAACCTTCTGATTCACTTTCTTCAGAAGCTATTCAGTATGCAACAAAACTTATCTCTAACATTCAACAAGCACAACAGAGAAAAAATACTTTTGATATGTTAGATAAAAATTACAAACAAAACCTATTATCCGAATCGGGATTTGAAAATTATGATGATGTACATGACCAAACCATTGATTTAATTTCTCAAAAAGATACATTAAAACAAAAGTTGTTTGGTGGTTTAAGATTCAAAGGAAAAATTGAAGAATTAAATACGAAGATCGGCACTCTTGAGGATTTATCGAATCAATATAATGGCATAGGCATATCAGAACCGAACTATCTAGATAATATTCCTCTTGATTCCTTTCAAAAAGAATTGCTCAATAAATTCGCAACTGATATTTTTTCCCAATATGAACGATTGGCAACACGATTAGTCGAGAAAGAAAACAAGCATGAAACGATGCCTTTTGAAATTTTCGAATCCTTGAAAGAAGATTATGTTTCTGATTATTATACTCGAATCGATGAAGAATTAGAAAAGAACAGAAAACGAGAAGATACTATCGGGAGAAATTCGGTGGCAGAATTAGAAAATCATGACTTGGTTGAACAAGGTGCTGATGTTCTCAAACAAGGATTAGAACAGTCTTCTGTTTTATGGGCTGGAAAATCTTATTCGAAAGAGCATGAAAAAAAGGCATTGGATCTGCAGTCGAGATTGGATAAGTTACCATTTGGATTCAGAATGATTGTTGAAGAAATTTTTGGTGTAAAAGATAAATCTGCACTTGAAGAGTTTTCCGAATTTGCGAATTATATGAATAATAATTCTCTTTATAATAAAAAACAGGAACTAATGACTTCATTTTCACATGTTAAAGAAAAAATGTATGATATGGCTGGAATCAATGGATTTTTGTTCGGTTCACCAGTTGATACCATCGAAAATCTACTTGATTCGATTGAAGAACCTGATTTTGATAAGATCGATATGAATCGATGGAATAAGTTCTCTAATGATGAGAATGTGAAAGAATTTTATGGTGTTAAAGCTTTAGATTCATTTACTGATTCGATCAGGGAATACGTTTTTGATAATTTGCTCACAACACCTGAACATACAGATAAATCAGTTAATCTTGGTAATAAAGCCATATGGTTCAAGAACGCACATTCGGTTGCATATAATATATTGAACTTCTGGAGAGAACCAGGA
>CAZUXP010000038.1:0-2305 GCA_964624275.1 uncultured Methanosarcinales archaeon | reverse complement strand
CAAAAATCATTAGAAAAAATCTGTTCTCACTTTCTTGAACATGGTTCTGAGAAAGAGAAATATTTCTCGATGAGGGCTGCACTTATGCATGACTCTATGAACACTGAAAATAAATACATTGAACAAAAAAACAATCTGATTGGAATAATAGCTGATAATATTGGCTTGGATGAAACTGGACAATCACATTTCAAGGAGCATCCTTCATTATTCTTACGTCATATTAGACAAAATTCAAAAGAATCAACCGATCCGAAAGAATATGAAGAAGGTTTAGTTTCTATCAGTGATTATTTTACCTCTCTTGATGAGATGCTTGAAACTGCAAGGGATCCAATAAGTGTTAGAGAAAAAGCAAACCGAATGCAAGAGAATCAAAATCTTGATGTTGGTCGTAACTTACCTAATCTACTAAGTTATTTGAAAGTTTTTGATACCGAATTCATTCAAACACAGTTAGAAGATAAAACTTATGGGAGTACATTCCAAGAAAGACTGGGTGTGATTGAGAATAATATATTTAGCAATAAATATGATGGGATTAAAGATATCAGCGATTATGTCGTTTCTGATATCGGTAATTTGAGACATTTTATTGATACAACAAATGAACATATCAATAAATCTGAATTTAGCGATATATTAAAATCAGAACAGGAAAAATCATTAGGTATTCAACTACGCAATGATAATTTTATTGATAATAATCAATGTTTTTTTGAATATCTCCGCGCATTAGATGATGGGGAAACTGCTCAACGATTTACTTGGTTTGATGATCGTAGAAAACAAGGAATTAAAAACGTAGCAACTAAAGCTTATTTCGTAAATACTGAACTTCTTACACCTCTAGTTAGAAAAACCGTTGAAAAAGAAAAATCACCTCATAAAATTAATTTATTACAAAAGGGATTATCTATTATTGGTCAAAACGAAGATTTGGGTGATTATGTGAACGAATTATTTCAAGAACAATCAAATCTTGGATATGATTTATTAAGTAAATTATCATTGGCCAAACCTCTTTTAGATGGAAGATTCAATGAAAATATTTCAAAGATTTTTCACAATAATACATCTATCGAAGAGTATGACTTGGGATCTAAAACGATTGAATCACTCCAACAACATAATTTATTGAACGATCAAGATATTTTAGATTACTGTAATAGCGTGCAACTACAAGGGAAAAAGATCAAAGATAAGAAAGTGCTTAAACTAGCGAAATTAAAAAATCAGATTTCACGATATGAAAATGATCTAAAAGAAAATTCTGAAAATGAAGAATTAAAAAAACAATTGGATGAACGAAAAGATAAAGTTGGTTTGTTGGTGAACAATCAAACAACCTCGGCAATATATTCTTCCTTATTAGAATCATATTCTCAAAAAATTGAAGATATTGCGGGAGAAACTGTTGAATTAAAAGAAATAAATGAAGATTTAACAAATGCAGTTTTACTATATAATGATATTAATATCAACGAACAATTACTTTCTGATTTGATCAAATATTCCTTAACTGATAATTCGCCATCGTTATATTCTGATGAAAAAAATCAAGAAGCGTTACGTTCGTATTCTTCAATGGGAATAAATACAGAAAAATGGGTGAATGGGATTACTCGAACATATAATCCAATAAGAATTGAAAATATAATTAAGGAAAAAGAAAAACAAATCAAACACCATCGTGATGAGGCAATGGAATTATTTGCATATTATGGGTTGGATGTGACTGGTGATACTTTATTTGAATCTTATAAAACTTTTAGGGAACGAGACGACATTGATGTTGATGTCAAACGAGATTTGAAAACACAGCTTAGTACAATAAAAAGTCTTGAGAATCAAAAATACAATTCCAAAATGGGTGATGTAAATATATACGTTGAAAGAGATCCTCTTAAAGTGTTACAAATGGGTAATGTTGTTTCAGGTAGTTGCTTAGGACTTGGAAAAGGGAATTCTTTTGCAACAGTAGCTAACGCAGTTGATTCAAATAAACAAGTACTATATGCAGAAATGAATGGAGAAATCATAGGTAGAAAACTTATTGCATTAAATGACGATGGTAAAATCGTTCAATTTAGAACGTATAATAATAGATTGGATATAGATGTTGATACTATGTTTAAACAATACATTCACGATCTCGCTGTTGAAACAAATACTTCTCTCACTAACAGTGGTAATGTGTCGAACATAATAGCAGAAAGATGGTATGATGATGGTATTGTGCCGTTCGAATAGGTTGTGCTGGAAATTCCGATATTGCTTTTCTAGGTGATTATATGTTTAGATT
>CAZUXP010000037.1:0-8272 GCA_964624275.1 uncultured Methanosarcinales archaeon | reverse complement strand
TATAAAACTCCTGCATCAAGGTACTTAGGTGTGAACCGAATATAGGATAGCACATGTTGGTAATATTGCGAAACTTTAAATAGCATAATTCATTTAATATGTAAAAAGAGGTGTTATTTCATGAAAAACGACAAAGAGAAATTTTCCTTTATCAGTACTATTTTTTCTTCAATAAAAGATTTGTTAACAAATGGTATTGTTGAACATGTTAAAGAAAGTACTGAAAAAATTGCAGATAAAGTTCAAGAAGAGTTAGATTATATGCTGAAACATTTTTTACAACAACTAATAGCTGTCTCACTTATAATAACAGCTCTCGTATTTTTAAGTATTGGTTTAGTCAGGGGTTTTCAACAAATTTTTTTTGTGACACCGACAATTTCATATATGGCATCAGGTTTAATTGTACTCATATTAGCTTTATGGTATCAACATATTAGTACGATGCGATTTCGGTTAGAACAATATAAAAGACGTGAGAAAATCCAATAGGAATGGGCTTCATCCAAAAATAACGTAATTGGATAAAATATGCGCGCAAATTTCACTCAAGAGTCCCGTCATGAGCAATTGCCAAAATTCAGTTGCATGGAATCGTTGGAAAGTTATGTCTTTTAACGGTGTTGAACAATATAATTGTTCAACAATCACTGAATTTTCTGACTTTGTTGCAAGGTGCGTATTTTTTCTAGAATTATTTTTTGGATGAAGCCATAGGAATGTAAACATTTTTAAAACTTAAAATGTAAATTCGTATGAGGTGTATTATGGTAGCAAAAAAAACAACAAAAAAAGTAACTCCTGCAAAAAAATCAGCGAGTTCAAAAAAAGTAGCTAAAAAAGCACAGAAAACTATAAAAAATACGAAAAAGACTGTTAATAACGCAGTTCAATCAGCAACGAAAAAATCACGTGTTCAGTTTCAAAAAGCAAAAAAAAAATTAGTCGAAGCTGAAAAAAGTGTTGAGGATTATATCAAGAAAAATCCACGAAAAGCAGCAGGTATAGCAGCAGGAGTTGCAGCAGTTGCAGGTGCAATTACTGCATCAGTAATGAAATTAAAAAAACGTAAATAAACACTAAAATGGTTCGTGTTGCATATGGGATTTGTTCAGAAGGAATGGGTCATGCGACGCGTTCTATTAGCGTTATTAATCTTTTAATAAAACTCGGTCATGAAGTTCACATATTTACTGCTGGTCGAGTATTTGATTATTTAAATAGTAAATATGATAATGTATATAAAATAAAAGGTTTTAATTTAACGTATAAACAAGGTTCATTGGATAATTTTCATACAACAACACAAATTTTCAAATCTTTACCAAATGTAAGTATTCCAACATTTTTTTTCTTAAAAAAACATTTTAAGTCATTTAAACCTAATGTTATCATATCTGATCATGAAGCATTCACTTCATTATATGGGAAATTATTTCGAATACCAGTAATAGGTGTGAGTAATATGAGTATTATTACAAAAATGACTTCACCTAAAGGTTTGAAAACAAAATTATTTGTCAAATCATTAACAAAAATTGTTGAACGTATGTCTAATTTTTATGCAACAAAATATATAATACCAACCTATTTTTATCCTGAGATTAAATCTCGTAAAGTTCAATTGGTAGATATAACAGTTCGAGAAAAAATTATGAAACTAAAAGCTGTAAAAAAAAATCACATTCTAGTATATCATACAACAAAAACCTTCACTTCATTATTAGATGCAATTAAAAAAGTGAAAAATGAAAAATTCATAGTGTATGGTTTTGGAAAAAAAAGAAACACAAAAAATGTGATATTTAAAGAGTTTGATGATTCCTTTATGCAAGATCTCGCAACATGTAAGGCTGTCATTACTGGAGGAGGATTTTCAACAATATCCGAGGCAATTTATCTAAAAAAACCAGTTTTATGTGCGTTTACAAAAGATCATTATGAACAAATTATTAATGCACATTATCTTTGGTCTGAAAAATATGGAGAGTTTACTGAAAATATTTCTCAAACAGTTATTAACGATTTCTTATTAAAATTATCACTATATCAGTATTATCTCGAAAAACGAAATTGGAACCCTGATCAGTATAAACACACGATTGTAAAGACTGTAAAGGCTCTTACAAATTCTAAGAAAATATCTTAAATCTATCTTATTATGATATGCAAAAAAGTTTACGTTTCATTTGTCAATTTATGTCAACTAATTTAAAGAAGTAATTTTTCATACAAACAATGTTGATAATTTGAAGTGACAATGTTTAAAATACAATATGTTTTACCAATTTAACACTTTTAATTTTTTGTAACTTTTTTACAAGAGTCTGTAACTGTTCATAAGAACTTTCAATAATAAATATATCTAAACAATCATGATTTTGTAAATGGTGATGTAAATGTGTTTTGATTGTATTTTGAAATTTATGTACGATGGTAAATATTTCTTTTGTATGTTCGGTGTGTACAACCTGTAATGTTGCTTCTACAACTTTTTGTTTATCAAACTGTTCTTGATTATCAGTATATAGCGAATGAACAGCATTTCGAATAGTGTCACTCTTTCCACTAAAACTGTTGATTTGTTGCAATTGTTGGATTTGCGATTCTGTTTGTTCATCAATTGAAATACTTATTATGTGTGTCATAAATAGAATAATTATTAATTTTATATATAAATATTCCGATATATTATTAACACAACATTTAAAAAATAATAATGTTTTCAGTATCTTATGAAAATCATACTTGGGTTCATAATAGCTATTACGATGCTTTTAACAGCTTGTTCACCGGTAGTTGAAGATGACACATCTACAATTACTGTTGTTGCAACATTTTATCCTTATTATGAAGCAGCAAAAGCAGTTTTGGGTGATGTTGGAGAAGTGAGTAGTTTAGTGCCAACAAATATTGAACCACATTCATTTGAACCAACACCTCGAGATATTCAACGATTATCGCAAGCAGATCTTTTTATAACGACTGGTCTTGAATTTGAAGAGTTTGAAAATCGTATTGTTGGGACTTTACCAGACACTGTTCATATTATAAATGGTTCTCAAGGAATTTCAATTCTTTCATTTAGCGATGAGCATTCTGATGACGAACATTCTGATGATGAGCATTCTGATGACGAACATTCTGATGATGAGCATTCTGATGATGCACACAGCCACAATCATGGAAATACTGATCCGCATGTTTGGTTATCACCAAATAATATGATTCAAATTGTTCAAAACATTGCAACTCAGTTATCAGAAAAAAATAATACTTTTTCATCGATTTTTCAAGCAAACGCAAATGCGTATATCGGTGAATTAGATGTATTGCATCAAGAATTTGAATCAGGACTTTCACAATGTGAAAAAAATGTGATTATTGTTGGACACAATGCGTATTCATATTTAGCAGAAGATTATGGTTTTGAAGTAGAATCAATATCTGGAATTTCACCCGAGTTTGAACCAACACCGCGGCAAATTGAACGTTTGATACATATGGCACGTGAATATAATATTTCAGTTGTATTTTTTGAAGAATTTGCAAATCCGCGAGTTTCTCAAGTAATTGCAACTGAAGTTGGTGCACAAACACTTCCATTATATCCCTTAGAGGGAGAAGTTGAAGGTGAAGATTATTTATCATTGATGAAAATTAATTTAGAAAATCTTCGAGTGGCTTTGGAGTGTTCATAAATTATGGCGATAGAATTATCCTCAGTTGGTTTTTCATATCAAAAAAACGGGTCTGTACTTAATGATATCTCGGTAAAAATACCTTCTAATGATTTTGTTGCAATTGTTGGTCCAAACGGGAGTGGAAAAAGTACACTTTTAAAACTCTTACTTGGATTATTACAACCAACAAAAGGTTTTATAAAAATAAATGGACAAAAAAGTTCTAAAAATTATCATCAAATTGGGTATGTTCCACAAAAAACACAAGTTAGTAATGACTTTCCAGCTAAAGTTTCTGAATTATTGCAATTAAATGATACAAAAAATATCGTTTGTACTGAGCTTGGCATAAAAAAATTATTACACAGACAATTTAAAACATTATCTGGTGGTGAACAACAAAAAGTTTTAATTGAAATGGCCTTGCAAAATAATCCATCAATAGTAGTTTTAGATGAGCCGACTGCAGGCATTGATTTTCAGTCTCAAAAAGAGTTTTATGCATTATTAGAACATCTTCATTTACACCATCACATTACAATTTTATTAGTCACACATGATATTGGTATGATTCCAAAATGTACGAAAAACGTTTTATTTTTGCATGATACTAAAGCCACGTATGTTCCAATTACAAAAGCTTCAAAAACAGCTCAGAGAATATTTTCACATACCTATTTGTTTGGGGGCATCAACAAATGATTTACTCGGAAATAATCACGATGTTTTCGTACACATTTATGCAACATGCATTTATCGGAGGCATACTCGTTGCAATTGCGTGTGGTTTATTGGGTCCATTTTTGGTATTAAAAAAACTATCATTAGTTGGTGATGGTTTGTCGCATGTAGCCTTTGCAGGAATCGCAATAGGATTATTTTTTGGTTTTAATCCGCTACTTTCAGCGCTGATCACCGTCATTGTTGGTTCAATTTTACTCAAATATATGCTTTCAAAAAAAATGTATGGTGATGCCGCAATCGCAGTGTTATTATCACTAGGTGTTGGCATTGGTATAATTTTAATTGGCATAAGAAAAGGGTTTACAGTTGATTTATTTAGCTATTTAATCGGAAGTATTTTATCATTATCTCGATTTGATATCAGTTTAATAAGTACATTATTAGTTTTTGTAACAGTCTTTATAGGATTATTTTATAAACAATTATTTTATAGTACATTTCATGAGGATTTGGCATCTCTCAAATTTAAAAACATAGACATTATACAAACATTTTTTTTTATCTTAACTGCATGTGTTGTTATACTTTCAATACGCGCAGTCGGTATATTGCTAGTCACAGCATTATTGGTTTTACCGACATTAATAGCTCTTAGAGTTGGTTCATCATTTAAACAGACACTCTTCTTTTCAATACTTGCAAACATGTTTGCAGTTATTGTCGGTATATTTATATCATATTTTGCAGACATTCCACCGAGTGGATCAATAGTTGTATTGTTATTTAGTTTATTCATGTGTTCAATTTTCTATGCTCGATATGTTAAGTAAGTAGGTGATAGATTTAATTTGCAGCTCAATTCAAAGAGTCTGTCTTGAAATGAAAAACACTTGCTTCAAAAACATTATTTGAAAACTTGTGAAATTATATTTTACTGTGGGTCGAGATACTAACATGAGTTGATTTTGATGGCTCTAAGTAATAACTGTGCAAATGAAGTCAGCCGTGCTTTTCATTAATTATTGAGACTAAAAACAGGGCCTTAATTCGCATAAAGTTTAAAAAGAATAGTTACTCTTAGTATCATTAGTATGAAAAAAGGGGTTTATGTTACTAGTTTTATCGGATCGTCAAACATTGTATTTGCATCCGAATCAAATGTTCAAGGATTTGAATCAACAGTCATATTTATGCTGAGTTTACATACAATCTTAATTGCAATTCTATTTATCTTGTTTTGGTTTGCATATAAACGTTATTTTCCTGAGATTTTTACGCCAACAAAAACTGAAATTCAAGAAGAAAAAAAAGCTTATGCAAATCAGTATGATGAGCACACGGTTCAGATATTGCATCGATATATTTCATATTATACGCGTCATGGTTACACAGTTTCACACTTGCGATCTGAGTTATTACAGCAAGGGTATTCACAAAATGATATTGATGAAGCTATTTCTCGGTATAGTCGATAATGTTAGTATTGTATGGGTGTTATTTCATCTACTTTTAAAAAATGTTTATCGTTGGTAACTATTGTGCGTACATTCTTTTCCAAAAATGATGCGATAATAATACAATCAAGTAGGTATTTGTTTATTATTATTTTTTTATTTGTGAAATAGTTCTAACGCTCTTTCAAGAAAGGAGATATTTATTGGTGCAGAATATATCAATAGAATTATTTTTTCAACACCGCAATTCCAATCGATTTATATATGACCTTTCACTTTCTGTTTCTATGGACTTTCGAAAAGGTATATTAGCAGTAATTATTGCGATTTTGTTTACGCTCTTAGTGTTTACAACTGTTGATGCTTTTTACGAACCAATCGAGCATAACGAATGTTATGAAAAGTTTGAGCCTCGATTTAATTTGAGTGAACAAGAAGAACAACAATTACAAGAATGTAACAAAGCATTTGATGAAAAACGAGATGAACGTCAATTTATCGCATTTATTGTGAGTTCAATTGCAGGATTAATTGCGGTTGTTGTCGGTTTAAGTTTATCGGCCAAAACAAGTGTTGGAATGACTGTTTCCTCAGGTATTTTATTGGGTGGTTTATTTTCTCTATTTTTCGGAACAATAAATAATTGGAGTTCAATTGGGTATCAATTGCGACCGATTGTTTTAGTTGTGATTTTAGGGATTGTAATATTTGTAGCGTATCGAAAACTTTCAGATTTTACGCCAAAATCTACACCAAAAAAAGAATCTAGAAGAGCATCAAAGAAAGTCGCAAAGAAATCTTCGAAGAGAACATAATTCTCTTCGCTTTTTTAATTTATAAGAACCACAAAATGATATTTGCGATAGTTTTAACCGTACCAACCTTAATTGAGTTCCACACACCATTTCCTGCTATTTGTATATTTTTATCTTGGTATGCTTGTTTTAATGCTTCAAATTGATTATCTGAATCAAGAATATCTCGAATAATACTTTCAGAAATTTCAATTCCAATAGTTGGATTTTCAATTTCTCCTTTTTGAATTGTTTGAATCACATTATCTTGTGAGACGAAAGAATACAAGATTTGGCTTTCATTATCTGTATTAATGATGACTTCAATTCGCTCATTTCCAATAATATGACTAAATGGTGTTGGAATGAGTCGATTTAGCATTGTTTCAGAAAGATCTTCCAAGATTTCGTCAATAGTTTGTGTTGTATTAAGTTCAATTTGTTCAGAAGTTACATTAACTGTTTCGTTTACTTCATCTGCAAATGCAACAAACATCATACTTAAAAGCATGACTCCGATTATAAGTAGTTTTTGTATCATAGTTTTTGTATAGATAGATTGTTTTAAAAAGTTTGTTTATTTTTGAGAATATTTATAAATTCTCAGCATTTTTGCATAATTCTGACCTTGTGGTGTAGCCTGGATAGCATTGAAGCTTGCGGAGCTTTAGACTCGGGTTCGAATCCCGGCAAGGTCATATTTTTTTAGTGCCGGTCTTCGAAGCACTTCGAATCAAGTTCTCGTGGTTTTTGTTCATTTCATGAACTTCAAACAATCCCGGCAAGGTCATATTTTTTTAGTGCCGGTATTTGGACACACTTCAAACAATTTTGGTAAAAATTACTTTTGTTTTGATTGTGTAAATTCTTTGAGACGTTTAAATGCATTTTGCGTTTTCTGATTTTTACCCATAACGGTTCGAATATTTTGCGAATGTTGGAGTAATTCTTCTTTTTTTCGTTGTTCAACATGCTTTTCTAAGATTTGTGTTAATGAATGTTGTAGATGTTTTTTGTGATGTGGGTGCATTTGAGCTAATACGTCTCGATGTGTTTTTTTCTCTTTTTTTTTTGCTAATATGCGTTGAAGTTGTGTTACATTTTGCGATTGTTGTGACTCAAAAGTTTGCACTTGAGGAGGTTGTGGTTGGAATTCGAATTCAGTTTTATCTTCATTAACATCTTTGTATAATGATACAGACTCTTTTTCAATTTTAAAGTAAATATATATGAATACAAAAAAGGCTAGTATAATACAAATAAAACCAATAATTGTGAGGATGTATAAAAACATAAAGTAAATATTGGAAGAACCTATATAAAAATGTGGTTATTTTTAACCACTAGCTAGTATTTTTCAACTTTAGAAAGTTTTGCTGCGTAACCTGCAATAACATTTCGAATTTTTTTCGATTGAATGGTTGAAATGTTTGCAAGGATTTCTTTGTTTTTTGTGAAATCTCTTGTAAACTCAGCTTCTTTTAAGAGTTCTTTTGTTTTTCGTTTTGTATATGTGTGTCTTATTCGTCCCATATTGCTATGTTGAAATTAGAAACTCTTTATAAATCTTTCTTGTGTGAGATGACTTTGAAAAAAAATCTCATATATACTATCCCGTATTAGGGTAACACTTTTCCTTGATTGCAGTGACAAATGT
>CAZUXP010000036.1:0-8335 GCA_964624275.1 uncultured Methanosarcinales archaeon | reverse complement strand
GATTAAGTGCGAATGATTGTCCAGATAATTTACCAGTTCCGGTTCCACAAAATTGCCAAATGGATGATGGTGTAACGAAGGGAAATTATTGTTGTATTTCACCTGGTGCACAACAAGATAATATATAAAATGATTAAAAAAGGCGAGTTAAGTCTGCAAGTAATTGTAATTGCAATAATTGTTTTAGTAGTTCTTGTTCTTTTAGTTTATTTATCCGCAACACGACTTGGAATATTTGGTGAACAAACTCGAAGTTGTAATCTAGCAGGTGGGACATGTAGTAGTGATTGCGGTAATAGTATCATCATATCTCCACCATCAGATGGTTGGAGTGAAGAAAATTGTGATACGTGTTGTGCAGTTGTTCCTGGAATAACAGATAGAGATTCAGGATGAAAAAAAAAGGTGAGCTTTACGAAGCAATACTCATAATTATTGCGTTGGTGCTTGCAATTGGCATTGCAGTAATACTATTTCAATTATTTTAAATGATGAGCACAAAAAAAGGTTTAGGTTTTGGATTAGTCAAAAACATGATTGTTGTAGTTTTAGTTTCAATCTCGTTGTTTTTAATCAGTACGAATTTTTTGTCCGCAGCTGATTCACAATCAAAAGCAGGGATGTGTGGTGTGAGTGCAGTTTTTACAGATTTAAGCGGTCGTTCAACATTTGAACTTGGAAAAGTTAAATGGAATTGTCCTATTGGTGAACCGCAAGAAATTACCGTGCGAGATTTAAAACAAAGACCACCTAAAAATTTACCTCAATCAACAATTGATGCATATAATAATCCTGATATGCTTACATTAAATCCAGGTGTAGTTGCATCACTAAATCTTATGAATCCTGAGGATAAAAAAGCTTTAGCTGAATATAATATGAATCGAATAGTTGCAAAAAAATTAGAGGAATGTTATATCAAAACCGGTTTTACGCGAGCGCAATTATTTGATCGTTGGTATAGTTTTTTAGGTTGGGGTGAAAAAGACGCAAAAAAAAACTGGGAAGATAGAAGCTCATTATTTGGACTTGTACATTTTAAGTATCCGATAGGATGTGGAATTTGTTCGGCATTCTATGTTCCAACTGATGTACAAAAAGAAATGTTTGGAGAAGAAAATATACAAATCCAATCACTCCCCCAATATTTGCGATGGCATCCAGCAGGATCAGATGGTTCACAATCAAAATATGATAAATTAGAATTAACATCAAATTCATTTCAGCCAACATTACAATATCAACTATCAAGTCAACGCGACATGCTTTATGTAGTCATTCGACGTCATGAGATAAGTATGTATGAAGGTGGCATTGATAACTTACGTTCAATTGGAAATTTTGGTTTAAATTTACTTCCTGGAATATCGACTGATTCAGTAGATAAAGATCAACCTATTTCGACTATGGAAATAATACGTAGTTCACAATTATCACAACAATGCACATTTATTACAAATGAATTTCAATTAGAATGAAAACACATGAAAATGAATAAAAAAGGATTAGATATCGGATGGAGTATCATAATAAAAGCGATATTGGTTTTAGTTGGTTTAATTTTAATCATATTACTTATTCGCTCATTTACTCAAATTGGGTTTGAATCATTAGAGGGTTTTTCATTATTTTAACATGAATAAAAATGCTATTATGTGGGGATATGGAGCACAAGCAATTATTGCATTAGCAATACTTGTTATAGCCACAACAATTGGTGTGAGCTTATATGGTGGTGTTTCTGATTTAAGTGATCCTATTCGCGATTCAGTTTTTAATCAAAGTAATAATAGTTTTCAAATCGTAAATGAATCTGAATATTTAACTGACGATGATGGAGTCGCATTAGCATCTTTTAATGCATTAATAGAAGCAACAAATGCATTAGCAGAAGGAAAAACAATTTCAAAAGATGGAGACAGAAATCAAACAATAGTACAAATAGGTGGACAAGATCATATATTAATTGATGCAAATATTATACTTTATGCTGATTTTGAAGTAACAGTTCGATATAATGAGCGTGGAAGAACTAGTAATATGCCAACACAGGCAAGATCAACAAAAAAAACAATTCAAGAAACAATTACTGTTTCAGATATTTTAAGTGAAAATAAATTACGCGGTAATTCACTATTTGTACAATTAGGCGATTTAACTCAATATCCACAAGTACAATCAGTAGTTTTTCCATCTGATCGAACATATGAAGATTCAAGAGTCACTGCGGTTGAAAAACTGTATAATTTTGAGTTACAGGGCGTGTATGAACCGGTTGATTCAAATCAAGGGAATCAAAAAACACGTAGTGTAAATACTGGTGATAAGCTAACAAATAGTGATTTGTTTTATTCTTTTACTAATCCAGCATATTCTAATCAAGATGAACTTTTTTCGGGAAGAGAATTAAGAGGTATTGATGTTTCAAAAGGTGAAACTTGTGAAAATTCAGTGAATAATCTACGTATTCCAGGTTTAGATATTTTTTATTGTGGAAAAGGTGAAGATTTTGTGAAGTTTGATTTACAGACAACAAATCAGAATACTGTTGAAAGATATATTGGTGTTACAGATGAAAAAGTTTTACGATATCCCGGTTTAGGACATATTCTTTTTGAATCATTAACGTGGGGTGAAATTGATGAAGCTCAAATTTTACGCGCAAAATTATCCTGTGAGAATGGAAAATTTATTGATGGTGTTTGTGTAGAATGCGAAAAGGATCAATGTATCATCAAGGGGTTTGAATTACCACAAGATGTGACACTTGAAACTGCTCCTGGAAGAATTGCAGGATATGGTGATCCCAAATATCTTATATATTATCAACAATTTCCACCTGGTGAAGAATCTGCATGGCAGTATAATGATGTTGCATCATTAAGTCAAGCAGCAATGGAAGGGGCATTTTATGGCGCATTAGTTCCAGTTGGTGGACAAATACTCAAGATTGGTGGTCGCTTAGCAGTAAGTGCAAACAAAATAATTATGAGATCAGTGAATCCATTACGAGCAGTTAAAGATGTGGCGTATTATTCCCGTGTGGCTGTACAGAAAATTTTTAGAAATGGTAAGATTAGTAAAGCTGCTGTTGAAAAAACATCTAAACAAGGTGCGCAAACCTTAGAAATAGTAGATGATCCGGCTTTTGATAAAATTCTTGCAAGAGCAAAATCCATAACGCCGGAATCTGATAACTTAGCATTAACTATGAAAAATCAAATTCCACTCAGCGATGCGCCATCAGTAAATCAAATAAATAATGCATTTGACTCAGTTGCATCTGAAGTTTCGCAAAGATCAATTTTTCAAAAAATGATGCGTTCACCAGCGTTTGTTAGTGGAACTTCAATTCGTTATGGCACTGCGATTTTATTCTATATCGGATTAATGTATGAGGATAGCATCATACAAAAATTTCATCCAGTTGGTGTGAATGCATTAGCAATTCGCCAACCAATGTTTGAAAATCATATTTCATTACCTGATGGATTTTTAGCAAAACAATTGTCAGATTCGGTAAAACAGTTTACACTAATTTTAGATAAACATAAACCAGATGGAAAAGATCGAGAACGATTATATTTTGCATCACCTTGTAAAACAGATATTATTATAAAAAAAGTATCGTGTACATGTGCAGCTGAATTAACAACTGCTGAAGAAATAAGAGAAGGTGAAAATGCGGGTGAATTAGATGCATTATATCACCTTCGCAGACAAGCCCCAAACACTCCTTATTATATTCCTCAAACAGGTCTCATTGATGATAATCAAACGTTTCAAAAAGAGTTTGCTACATTTCGAGGACATGATTTGCGTATTCAACAAGATGCACAAAAATCATTTGTTGTAAGTTCGGGAGGAGATGATTCCCAAGCAATTTCATATTGTACGGAAAATGGGTGGTTTAAAAGAACATTTTCAACTGAAACAAATGTGCAATCTCAATGTCTATTATACTCATTAGATAAAAGTGCATATACAGACTATAATGATGGTAACAATTTTTGTCATGAAAAAAGTTCAACAACAAAACAAATTGCAACAGTAGGTCTGTATGCTGTGGCAACGGTTGTTGATGTTGCTGTAACTGGTGTTGTTACGGTAAAGACTGCGGGACTTGGTTCGTATGCAGCATATGCAGTAACAAGCATGGTAACAAGTACAGTTACAAATGTCATAGTGCAAAAAATTGCAAGTGACTTTATGTGGCCAAGAGGGGATTAACATGAATAAGAAAATTGGAATTTTGCTATTATCGTTGATTGTTGTAGTCGTATTATATATCTCTTTTACACTTGTATTTTCTCAAAATCAATTCCAAGAGCCGCCATTATTACAAGATAAAAGTCGATTATTTGAAGAAAATCCAAACCAATTTTTTGATCTAGATTTTGAAAGACAATTAACTCAAGATGTAAAAATGATTGATGTCCCTCAGATTACTGATTATCAGTCAGAGGTTTTTTCAAGCTCTCAACAATATGAATTAACAACTGGCTTTACTATTACTTTTGAATTAACGGGTGCATATAGGGGTATTGATTTTCGAAATGAATTTCTATTAGAAGATGGTCGAATACTTATGCGAATCACACCACAATTACAACCAAATGATGGTATTATAGATGGATATATCGTGCAACGAATTGAAGATGAAGATGAACACAAAATTGCAACGTACATATTTGTTGATGAAGACTGGAAAAGTCAATTTCCAAATACGAATATAGTGTGGGGAGCAAATTATCAAAATACTGCTGAATTTCAGTTTTATGAGATGAGAGAGGGCGTATACATGACAAAAATTTATGATGATCCATTTCGACGTTCACAAGATTTTGGAATTTCGCAAGGTGGAATTGTTGTTGGGCAACTAAATCAGCAAGATATTCTAACTAATAATACAAATTTAACATATATGAGGTTATACGGATGATAAAAATGAATAAAGCAGAAATGAGTTTAGAAACTATTGCAAAAGCAGTTTTAGTACTTGCATTAATTGTAATAGTGCTAATCGTTATGCGTAATTTAATTGTCGGTGGTGGAGAGAGCATTGAAGATACTGGTAAAGGTATAACAGATCAGATCGACAATTGTGTTGATAATCCTGATGCAGAAGGTTGTGATAATTGGTTTAGAGGAGATAAAACACAAAATGGTGATTTTCCAATTGAGCGTAATACTGGTGAGTAAATAAAATGAATCTGTTTCAAAGTAAACGTGCTGATAGTACTTCTTCAAATTTTGCATATACCATAATTGAATTAGTTCTTGCATTAATTGTTGTCACAGTGTTAGCAGGAATCGTTATTTTTACATTACAATCAATGTTGCAAGATTCAACTCCAAGACAAGCATACAATACAATTAACATAATGATTCCGTTATTACTAGATGATATCAAACAAACAAATGATTCTTTTGTTGAAACAATTGTTCCGGTAACACTTACAAACAGTTTTTATGTAACAACTGAAAATGATAATCAAGTCTGTTTATATAATACGGATGGGAATAAACGTGTTCGATGTGAAAAACACAGTGATATAAACATAATTGAATTTAGCGGAGGACAATTAGATACTGACAAATCGAATTTAAAACCGGGACTAAGAAATATTTTTATTCGAATTTCACCACATAGTGATTCATATAAAGTTACAATTACGCCTCAAAGATAAGAGTAAATAAATGAAACATGAATAAAAAAAGTCAACTTCAAAAATTTGTATTTTTAATTATGACATTATTTATTGGTGCAATGTTTTTTCTTGCAGCATATCAAACATTTACTACAGTTTCGACTGCAGAAATTAAAGAGTATCATAAAATTTTTCAAACAGTAGTTATTTTACAAGATATGAGTATCCAACCATTTCAAAATCGGGGTTATAGCTTAACTCACATAAAACTATCTGAAGACTATTCGCATCCAATTGATAATTTTCGACTTGTTCAATCAGGTATTGGTGGATATGTTGATAGTGTTCCAATTAGTTATCGAATTCATCTCAATCCTTTGCTAAATATACAGAATAACACAATTAATACTACAAGGGAATTTTATGTTGTACAAGAAAAAAATTTGGTAACACTTACTGAAGAATTTGGTGGATTTAGTTATTGTAATTCAAACCGGTCAATTCAATTTGACAATATTGTTATTTTTGATAATATTGATTTGTATGATTTTAGTCGATTACAAGAAACTCCTCAAGAACGTGTAAAATTTATCACACAAACTTCGGACATAGAATCATTATCTTCATATGAATTTTTACAGAACACATTATTTGTAGATATTGAGAGTTCAAAAAACACTGGTTTAACAGTATTTATACCAGAATCTCAAAAAAACCAGATATGTGATTTTCAAAAAATTTTAAGAAAAGAGGGTTTTGATATTTCAATAATAGTTGATAGCGCTATTCATAAACAATATCCACAATTAACTTCTGATTCTGTTTTATTAAAAGGATCAATAACACAATTAGCAAATATGGTAAGAGTATTACAAGAGGTACAGCGAACATGGTCTTAGCAAAATCATTTATTTGGATAGTTCGCATATTAATAATATCAATTTTTATAGCAATTATCACAACACTCGCCGCACAAGTAAATACCCAAGAATCAGATACAACTTATATACGTTTTATTGAAACATTTCGCATTACAACTGCGCATATTGTTGAAGATGGTCAAATACGTGTTGAAGCGTTTGAATCAGATTATTTCCAAAAATTATTTGGTGATTCGCTTTCAAACACGGGTTTTTTATTTGCGGTTGAATCTAAAGATTTAGAAGTATTGTATAATGAAGGATATTTTTTTTCACGAGTCAATTTTGTAAATAGTCCGCATTATGAAATCGTTACAGGTTCATTTGTCGCAATGTATGAACAGGAAGAAGTACTAATTACGTATCAATTTTTGGTGGGAAGATGATTATTAAAAAAAAACGTGCGGAACTTGCTTGGCTAACAGTACTCGTAGTATTTATTATAGTGATGGTGTTGTCATTAGTAGGTTTTTCTGTGAATAGTTTTATGAGTGAGCAAGAATTTGAAGATCAAAAACACATTGCATTAACTTCATTATACGAACAAAAATTTTATTTGTTTTTACAATCTGGACATGAAACAACAAATTTTGAGCGATTGCGTTCTGCTTTAGAATCTGGTTTTTCAGGAGAGGATGAGTTACACCAAATAATGGATGATTTTAAAACAAGCATAGGTCTTATAAATTTATGTTATAGAGTTGAGGAAAGAGTAGTGATTGGAAGTCGAACTATTCACGATCCCACTACAGATATAAGAGTTTCGTCTCAAGATGATTGTAATTTACAAAATCATCTTGGAATTGATAAAAATATTGAATTTTTTATCGAAGTGATTTATAATAAAACGACACTTCAATCTGGTTCAATGACACGGACAGTGAGTCGTGACGGATTATATGGAATACGGGTGAGATTATCATGAACAAAAAAGCAATATATTTTGATATGATGTTAGGTTTGTCTATGATAATTATATTTTTGACTTTACTTGTATATGCAACATTAATTATAGATAAAGATGAAAAAAATGTTGTAGAAGAAATAACATTATCAAATAATTTTGAGACTGAAATTTCAAATCTCTTACTCCATGCAAAATTTTTTCAAAAAGAATCATTGCAAAAAATTGAATCTACTATTAAAGAAAAGAAATTTCAAACTACTTGCGGTGAAAACATTGTTTATATGAATATATCATCAACCAAAAAAACTTGTTATCATGAATTATATGGTGAAGTTTTCAATTTATTGGATTTTAATGCTCGACTTGTTCATCATCCAACTTCAATTTCATTTAACTCTGCTTTCACAGAAGATTATACTCACATTCAAAGCATAAGTACAAATATGTATGAACAACAGATTTTACTTTATGATAACATTGTTACACATACGCAAAAACGTCATGTTTCATTTCAGACAAAAACACCTGAAGATATTCAATTATTTCTGCAAAGACTTGAAGAATTACCTCAAATTCATCAAACTATTTTCAACTGCATAACTGATGTTCAACACATTCAAAACATTTCTTTATGTGAGCGATTTGAGACTGAAATTTTTGTGAATCAATTTAGCTTACGTGTTGCACAAGTTATTATAAGGGATTTTCAAACAAATTTAACTGCTGAACAACATTATTTATTTACGCAAGAAGAAATTGAATTGCTTCCACTTGAATTTAGAGAATAATACAATTATTATTTCAAATCTATACTATCCCGTATTAGGGTAACACTTTTCCTTGATTGCAGTGACAAA
>CAZUXP010000035.1:0-8352 GCA_964624275.1 uncultured Methanosarcinales archaeon | reverse complement strand
CCACAAATTTTCTTACTTTTGCCATCTGTTTTGCTCCCTAGCGAATTTACTATAGTTGCGAAAAAATAAGTATTTATAAAAGTATCGAAATTTTACATGATTGAAAGGAGAATATATTTAAAAAGAAGGTTTTGTTTGATATATTCAAGCCACAGTCGCATAATCCGGTATTGCGCTGGTCTCGAAAACCAGTTCCTCACGGAATTCCCGGTTCAAATCCGGGCTGTGGCGTTTACAACTTTGAGCACATAAAATTGGTACGTCAAAAAAATTTTCAAGAAAATTATAAAACTATTTATTCTTAATTCGATAAGATAACCAAAATCCGATCCATAATGCAATGTTCGTAAAAATAGCAACTATAAACATAAAATCAAATAAGGAAAACACAATATGCGTTGCAATCGCACCACCCATATAAGAAATAACTAAAAGTGACCCAATAAAACGAGTTTGCGTAAATACTAATAAAAGTCCACCAAATAATTTTAATCCCGCAAGTACATATATTAAATGGAGCGCATTCCAATCAGATAAAAGGTCATTCATTCCACCAAATACTGTCATAATACCCGATAAAATAGTTAAAATACCGATTACCAAAAGAATTCTATTTCCGATTTTTTGTGAGTTCATATAAAAATAATGCGTAATACAATATATAAAGTTTACTTTTTCTGTAATGCAAGTTTTTTTACACAAATTTTTGCTGCTTCAATTAATGGATCATGAATTGACGAAACGCAAGGATTATAACATGTGTCAGTTTCAACTATATCATGCACGCGTAGTTTTTGACGAATAGCAAGAGAAACCATATTTAAACGCCCCGCCACATCCGTATTTCCAATAATCTGACAACCTTGAATAATACCAGCATTATCACAAAACACTTTTACAACATATTTTTTTCCACCACAAGTTTCATATTTATCAAATCCTATGAATTTTCCAATTATGCAATCTGAAACATCTTTTTTTGACAAACCTGTTATTCCTACTTGAAGTTCACCAATTTTACTCACTGCATTTAATACAAATCCCAAATATGACACAGGTTTTTGTAAAATGTGATGCGCAACAATATCAGCATGTTTAACTGCACTATTTGCAAAATATGAATGTTCAATTTTGTTTGTTTGCCTATTACGTGTTTTTGCTAAATCACCTATAACATAAATCGAATTTGCAACTTGAAAATATTCATCGCAGTCATTTGAAACATTACATATATCTAATACTTCAGTATTTGGTTCGAATCCAACACAACAAATAATCGTTTCATATTTTTTACCATTAAAATAATTATCCGTTAAATTATCAATTGGCTTGTTTGTTTGTATATCAACACCTAAATCAGTTAAATAATCATGAACAATTTGACTCATATCTTTTTCAAATGTATGTAAAATTCGTTCTTTTTTTTCAATTAACGTAACTACATTTTTTTGTATTAGGCTTCCAGCAAGTTCACATCCAATATATCCACCACCAATGATTAAAAATGGTCCTTGTTTTGTTTTTAATTCATCGGCATCTTGTTTTGTTTTTACTACGACTGATTCTTTTAAACCAGTTATTTTAGGATGGATTGCTCGACTTCCCGTTGCAATAACAAGATGGTCAAATTCAATATCTTTTGTTACTTTGAAATCAGAAATTGTGAGAATATTCCCTGTACGTTTTATTGGTTTAAAACCGCGATAATATGTAATAGCATCATCTTCATATCGATTATAAATTGTAATTGAATCCATGACACCTTCAATGTAATAGGGCAAACTACATGGACTGTATTGATCAAGACCAAATTCGTCAATTAAAATAATCTCAACTGATTTATCTAAGAATCGAAGTTTACGCGCAACTTCTGTCCCTGCAGTTCCCCCACCAACAATACAAACGTTCATTCTTGTTGAAATTTATCTAAACAGTTTCCACGCGCCTCACATCTTTGAACCATTGCTTCTATTTGTGCTGCAGTTGATGATTGAAAACCAACCCAGTATTGATCACCAATAAAAGTCATTGGAACTCCTCGTGGCGATGTCCCGTATTTTTGTGAAACTTCGCCAAACAAATTTTGATTTTCACGATTATGGTATACTTCAAAACGAAGTATCTCAACGTCATAATTTTCTTCAAGTTCATCTAAAAATGGTTTCATCTGTGCACAAATTGGACATCCATCACCAAAAAAATAGAGTATACGAAAATTATCGCTTCCATTTTTCAATTGCAGAGATTGTTGCGTTATTGAATCATCTGTTTGTGGTTGTGCGCATGCGACAATAAGAATTGCACATAATACACATAAAATTCCTAATACTTTATTCATTTTTATCTCCATACATTTTTTCAGCTTCTTGAGCTGATAATAATACTTCTTTTTGTGTAAATGCAATTTTGCAAACCCAATTTTTGTACGAATCATGATTTAATAGTTCTGGTTCATCAAATAATATATCATTAACTTCAATAACCACGCCTTCAAATGGACTTGTCAATGTTCCAGACCATTTTACTGATTCAACACTTGCATATACATCGCCAATTTTGATATTTTGACCTTTTTTAGGAAGTTGGATAAACACAATTTCTTCTGCTTTATCAACGAGTTCTTGTACCATCCCAAGTGTTGCAGTTCTTTCTTCTATTTTAACCCAAGAATTATCTTTTGTATATTGAAGTTCTTTAGAAAGTTTCATTTTTTCTGTAAAAACCTCTCTATTATAATTATTACAACACTTAGAATCATTGAACCAAATATAATTACAAACGCCCAAGTAATATTATACATAATAGTTCGATCGATAAGTAATACTAATGCAAGCGATATAATTAAAATACCCCCAATAAGTTTTAAGACTCGTCCTTTAAATTCAGTCATCTTAAATGAGCGAAGTGTAATTAAAACTGTTATAATGATAAGTATTTCAATAAGTAAATACGTAAATAAATAAAGTAATAAGTATCCTATAAAACCAGTCTGAATACCTGAACTAACAAGCAAACTACTCCAAATTACTGGAAGTCCAGCAGTACAAGGTAACTCTATAATCGCAATACCAGCAGCCATTATAGCGGTTACACCAATAAGCATATAATTACTATCAATTTTTAATAAATTTCGAACTTTTTTATAGAATCCCGGTTTGTGTTTATCAGAAATGGTAAAACTCAATCCTTTTTTAAACCAAAAATAATCTTTGACATTCACAAGTCCGAATATGAGTGCCACAATTGCAACAAAATAAATAAGCCAACTAATATGATTTAAAATATCTAACAATGTGAAAACACTTGCAATAAATAATCCGTATATTGTTGCAGTTACAAGTAAAAAAACTCCACCTACAAGTGCAATTTTTTTTCGTGAGCCTGTATGAATAATTATACCAAGTAGAAATAATAAAACCCAAATTGAGCAAGGATTAAATCCATCAGCAGTTGCTATTAATATTGTGCTTAAAAAAAGTGGCATTTCATCAACGATAATGGTTCCAATAACTGGTAATTCAACTTCTTCTTGCGCAAAAGAAAACGAACTTATCAGTATGAATAACCCGATGAGAACGCAAAAGAATTTTTTCATATAACGTAATACCCCCTTATAATGCAAAAGACTATTCCTCTTTATATATCTTTTTGATTAAAATTAACCAAAAAGTTTAAAAATAAAACTCATCTCGGTAGAGATATGAAATACATATTTTTAGTAATATTGGCAATGGTTGCATTAACTGCTTGTCAAAGCGAAGTACCAATGCCTGAAGGCACACAAACTGAAGTTTCAGACGTACCTCAAGTTCAAATTGAATCAGATGGTTCAGAAATGGCTGAAGAACAAGTTACTGAACCTGATCATGTATTTGTTGTAACTGGTCAAGATTTTGCATTCTTTATTGATGGAGAAGATAATCCAGATATGATTGTGCAACAAGGTGATCTTGTTCGAGTTGAATTCACTACAACAGATAACATGATGCATGACTGGGTTGTGGATGAACTAAATGTTGCAACAGAAATCGTTGCATTAAATGAAACATCGGTCGTTGAATTTGTTGCTGACACAACTGGTCAATTTTCCTACTATTGTTCAGTTGGTTCACATCGAGAACGAGGTATGGTTGGTTCATTTATTGTTGAGGAATAATTATTATCCTTTTTTTCTTTTTAAAACTAGTACGGTGTAAATATTAAAGCATTAAATTTTTACATTGTGTTACTTTTACAATACATTTATTAACTGAAAAATACTTTTGTAAGTGTTTACATATGATATACATAATTGATGCTCTTGGACCATTTATCGATCCTGAGCATACTCCTTTTAATTGGTCAAAAATACCTTTTGCAGATTTGGAAAATATTGAATATTTGGTAAAGAGAAAAAAAGACATTATAAGAAATTTTGCTACTTTTATACAAAAAATTAAACGAATCGGATATACGGCTATTTCATTAGATGATGTAGCTCATTTAGTTATATTTGAATTTTATTCTAAAAAAACAAAAACATGTATTGTTAAATTTCAGAAATTATATGCGGAATTATTTACTATTTGTCAAAATAATAGTATCTCAATTTATATAAATACGGATATTATGTTTTTTACTCCTGAAATACAAAAACAGATTAAAAAACAAAAAAATGCATATAGTGAAATTCTCACATTACTTAAACAAAGTTTTATTCAATTATTTGAAAAATTTTCTATTGATGGAATTATAACAAGAATTGGTGAAAGTGATGGAGTTGATGTACAGTCTTATTTTAAAAGTTCAGTAACAATACAAACACCAAAACAAGCACAACAATTTCTGATGTCAGTACTTCCAATTTTTGAACAATATAACAAAAAACTTATATTTCGCTTATGGACTTTAGGAAGTGGATCAATTGGAGATTTAATGCGAAACAAAAAAAAAGCACAAAAAACTTTTGCAAATATACAAAGTGATAATTTATTTATTTCAATAAAATATGGTGAAGCTGATTTTTTCAGAGATTTACAGTTAAATCCTTTATTTGCGTTGCCTCAATTACAAAAAATAATTGAATTTCAAACACGAAGAGAATATGATTTTTATGGTGAATTACCTTACTATACTGGATTTGAATATGAAAAGTATATGCTAAAATTACAACATAATAAAACGATTAAAGGAATGTTGATTTGGTGTCAAACAGGTGGTTGGATGCAGAGTAATCGTATTACCTTTTTACATAACTCTTCAAAATATGTTGAATTAAATACAGTCTCCACAATTCAAATTGCAAAAGGAAAAACTGCAAACGAGTGCATATTAGACTTTTTTAACAATGCTGATTATGTAACATTCTTAAAGAAATATGAACAATTATCTCACAAAATACTGTATCCTCAGCATACAAAAAAGTATTATTTCAAAAGACTATTTATACCACCAATTCTATGGGTATACTGGAATAATCTCACCATTAATAGATTCATGGCAACATTTGTAAAGTATTATTATAAAACCTGTCCAATTATTAAGATGAGTTTATTTGATGATTTACAAAAAACTGGTGAACAAGTTAATTGTTTAGATATTGGTTTTTATGTCCAAACACTACAGACACTCTATTTAGCAAGAAAAACATTACATGGAGTCTATCCAATGGACAAATTTTTAGAAGAAGTTAAAGCATACAATGACAAGTATAACTTTTTGGTTATTTCAGTTCAAAATCCCAAATTATCAAAAAGACTTCAACTGTTACTTTCACTGACATTTCGAAAAAGTGAAAAGTACAGAGTATTAGATAGAATTCTATTTAACAAATTATTTATTATCATTATATTCAAACACTATTTATTAAAGAAAAAATATTCTCCTACATTTTTAGATACACAAGGGATGAAAATACTTGATTTAATGAGATAATAATGAAAACACTTATTTTTACTGATATACATGGAAAAAGTTTAGCTCCATTAGAAGAAATTGTCTTAGACGAAAAAGTAGAATCGATAATTTGTTTGGGTGATTTTGATACGAATGAAACTGTTCATGAGTATTTAAGTTTTAGGAAAAAATGGTTATCTGAAGGAAAAACTGTTTCAAGTGTTTGTGGAAATCATGATGTCTGGAACTATTTTAAATTACCTATGAACATTCATAGTCTTCCTTTATCTTCAATGGAACTTCAAGAACAAATTCATGCCGATGCAGAAGTGCTTGATTTTTACAGAGAAATTCTTCCAAAAACACAACATCAATTCTCCTTTGGAAAGAGAAATGCAATTGCACTTCATGGAGCTTTTTTTGGAAAAAATATTGTTTTTTATCATCCTTTGCCTGATAAATTACGAAAAATAGTTCCAGATTCAACTATGTGGCAGTATTTGTTTGATTATAGTTGGGTAGCAGGAGATAATGCTCCTTTAAAATATATTGTTGAAGAAAATTTTCAAGAAATGAAACAAAAAGGTGTATCAATCATATTTCGAGGTCATGATCATGCAAGTTTAGCAATTGCAGATTCACCTTATGAAGCATTATATGATGAATATCAAGAAGTCTTATTACATGCAAAAAGAGACTATATTATAAACATTGGAGCTTGGGTTCATGGAAAATATGCTCTGTATGATGAGGAAAAACAAAGAGTGTATTTTAGATATATATAACTCAAAGAACTATTCATATAATCTTTTTTGTGCTTCTAAAAATTGCATGGCCTCGTCTATTTTTTGAACATACTCTCGTGAAGATAGTTTTTCAATCTCACATATGTCAAACTCCTGTTTTACCAACTTTTCAAGCGAATTACGAAAAGACTCAAAAAAAGTTTTGTCTTAATATTTATGTAAAAGAACTTTCTGCTACAGAATGAGG
Source organism: uncultured Methanosarcinales archaeon (assembly GCA_964624275.1). Lineage (GTDB taxonomy): Archaea > Nanobdellota > Nanobdellia > Woesearchaeales > DATGWN01 > CAZUXP01. Next base: position 1,485 of record CAZUXP010000035.1, on the reverse strand, counting down.
GGGTATTGTATATTTTTATTTCAAAAAATTGAACGAAAATAGTTTGTGTCGTCACTGGAAAGTTTATAAATGTGTACCTATTTCTCACTCTATGTCATTTAGAAGCAGGATTTCAAAAACAAAGCGAGTTAAATTTTCAGGCAAATATGGTTTAGCAAGAAAATTGCATTATTCTAACAGAATTAATAAAGATGAGTCCCAATCATTTTATTTGAATTTTAAGCCTGTTTTGGATAGATATTTACAATCAGGACATACTGTACTAAAAAGCGAAAGAAAAAAATATAAAACGTTATTACAAGCTAAAAGAAATGAGATTGAGCGTACACATGATGTGTTAAGTAATTCTATGGGTCAATTACTTGGAGAGTTTTTTGTAAAGTATATTCATTCTGGAAAATCAGATGTATTTGATCTTTATGGTCTGCAAGATGCTCATGAAAGAGATATCGCACAAGGTACTAAAAATGAATATAAAGGATATGTGAGAGAATTGAGTAATAAAGTATTTCTAAAAGAATTTACTGATTATTTGTTTTTTGTCGCCATTTCTGATCGAATGAAAAATGTACTAATGGATAGTCAATTTGTTTCAGATGTTGTCTCAAATCAATCTCGTTTTTCAGAATTGGAGCAACTCTGTGCATATCAATTATCTCAATTTGCTCAAAATACTGACTTGATGCCTAGAGATGATTTACTTCAAGAAGGAAGATTAGTAATATGGAAATGCGCAGAGCAATACAATGGGCGAAATCTTGCGAGGTTTAAATCATTAACAAAGACATCTTTGAACAATAGATTAACCGATATACTAAGAGCTTCTCAGACAAAAAAAAGATGTGCGTGGAATAAAACTGTTTTAGTTGGAACGAGTTCATATGCTGATAATTTGGCAAATAAAGGATTGGTTTTATCTTGGCTAGCTAATCAACGAGAACAAGATGCGCTATCGGGAGAAAATGTTCCTCGTGAGGTTATTGGTGCGTTATCATTAGCTGGACTTGAAAGCAAATTAACTGAAATTTTAAGCATTCAAGAAAAAAGTGTATATGCGGATCTGTTGTATCATTGTTATCAAAGACGAGTTTCGACTGAAACATATTCTCTTTTAAGCTGTGAAGAAATAAATAATGAAGAAAATTCTTCTCAAAATACTGAGTCAAATTCCGAAGATAATGATTTTTTTGATCTTTAATATACACTATTATTTCAAAAAAGAACAAAGCTAGTTTTTCACTTATTAAAAAATTACAATTCAACTTTTGCAAGATTCGAGAACAAATGAATAAAGGATTCTTTAGAAATATTTATTCCTACATTAACAATTGTGTTTGCGACTAAATGAATATGTTCTTGTGTTTGAGTAATAGTTATTCTCTTTAATTTGTGTATGTGGGTTCATGGAAAATATGCTCTGTATGATGAGGAAAAACAAAGCGTGTATTTTCGCTCTATCTAACTCAACGACATATTCATATCCTC
>CAZUXP010000034.1:0-8693 GCA_964624275.1 uncultured Methanosarcinales archaeon | reverse complement strand
AGTCTGGCCTATCATGAAGCCCTGTCGAGGCTTCGACTCGGGTTCAAATCCCGGCTTGGGCGTTTGCACATCATATACATGCGTAATATATGAGCCATTAGCTCAGCCTGGCTAGAGCGTCTGGCTTTTAACCAGCAGGTCGGGAGTTCAAATCTCCCATGGCTCATGTATGTATTATATACATTTTAATGATGTATAGGGGAATTGAAAAAAATGTCAGAATCAAAACAACTAAAACGAAATGTGCTCGTACCAGAACACATTAAACTTTCTGAAAACGAAAAAAAAGTATTATATGATATGCATGGTATCACATTCATCGCATTGCCAAAGATTACCGCAAAAGATCCAGCAATTCAGCATTTAGATGCAAAAGATGGTGATGTTATTAAAATCGTAAGATTGAGTCCAACAGCAGGTAAATCTGTTTTTTTTCGAGGTGTTCTCAATGAGTAAAGTACATGTAGAGTCTAAAACAAATAAATTGCTTCGAGCTTATTTTGGTGAAATGTCTCCAATACGTTCAAGTATTAAATCATTCAATGATTTCATCGATAATCAATTGCAAAATGTTATTGATGCAAATAGTATTATCCAACCAACAATTATTCCGTCTAATTTTGATGAATTCTTTATTCGATTAGATAAAATTCGAGTTGGTAAACCGGAAATAACTGAAGCAGATGGTTCAAAACGTGATTTGTTTCCGTTAGAAGCAAGACTTCGAGGTTTGTCGTATGCGGCTCCAATATTTTTAGATGTGAGTGTTCATGTAAATAAAATTCAGCGCGAGTCATTTACAACACAAATCGGAAGTATGCCAATTATGTTGAGATCAAAAAATTGTCATCTTTCAAAATTATCACGTGATGATTTAATTCAAAAAGGTGAAGATGGTGATGAACCCGGTGGATATTTTATCATTAATGGAACGGAAAAAGTTTTAATTCACATTGAAGATTTGGCTCCAAATAAATTTATGGTTGAATCAAAAAAAATAGGTCCATCAAAACTAAATGGTCGTATCTTTAGTGAATACGGCTCATATAAAATTCCACACACTTTTGAAAAATTGAGTGATGGTATTACGTATTTAAGTTTTACTCGATTAAAACGTGTTCCATTATTCTTAGTGTTAAAAGCATTAGGTATGGAAAAAGACGAAGACATTGTTCGATATATTCAAAGTGATGAAATGCAAGATAGTATGTTAGTTAATTTGTATGATACTTTATCAATTAAAGACACTGAAAGTGCAATGGATGCGTTAGCAAAAAAAGCGAATATTACACAAACTCGAGAAATCCGTCTTGAAAGAATAAGTGATATTTTAGACAGATATTTATTACCCCATATTGGAGTTACACCTGAATTTCGATTACTCAAAGCGAAAAATTTGTGTAAAATGTTTAAACAATATATTCGTGTTGATTTAGGTTTCGTGGGTGAAGATGATAAAGATCATTACCAAAATAAACGAATCAAATTAGCAGGTGATTTACTGTCTGATTTATTCCAAGCAAATTTACGTGTATTAGTAGATGATTTGGTGTACAATTTTCAACGAATCGTAAAACGGGGTAAATTTCCTTCAATTAAAGTTATTATTCGTGATAAGTTATTAACATCTCGAATGTATAGTGCATTAGCAACTGGTAATTGGGTTGGTGGTCGAAAAGGTATTTCGCAACGAATTCAACGTTGGAATTATTTAGAGACGCTTGCACATTTACAGCGAGTTGTGAGTCCATTATCAGCTTCACAAGAAAATTTTAACGCAAGAGCATTACATCCAACACATTTAGGACGATTATGTCCGGTTGAGACCCCTGAAGGGACAAACATTGGTTTGCGTAAGAATCTTGCATTGCTCAATGAAGTTTCGTTAGATGCGGATGAAACAGAAGTACTTCGGATAATTGAAGGTTTCGGATTACAAAAATCGTATTAATAAATGGTGATTCAGAATGGTTGAAGTATTCTTAAATGGAAAATATGTTGGTGATGTCGAATCACCTGAGACGTTCGTATCGCAAATTCGCGAGGAACGAAGAAAAAATAATTTAAGTGCAAATGTTAATGTACAAAATGATGTAGTTCATAATGTTGTGTTTATTGAAACAGGCAAAGGTCGACTTAGAAGACCACTTATTGTGGTAAAAGATGGTAAATCGTTATTGAGTGATAAACACGTTCAACAATTAGAGAAAAAAGAAATTGTATTTACAGATTTAGTAAAACAAGGTTTTGTTGAATATTTAGATGCATCTGAAGAAGAAAACGCAGTTGTTGCATTTAATGAAGATGATTTAACACATGATCATACTCATTTAGAAGTTGCACCTTTAGATATATTTGGTTTAATTGGAAGTTATGTTCCATTTTCAAACCATAGTCCAGGTGCGCGTATTTCAATGGGTGCGAAAAATCAAAAACAAGCATTAGGTCTATATGCAACAAATTTTTTAACACGGTTTGATACTGATGTTAATGTTTTATTAGCACCTCAAGCACCAATCGTTGAGTCAGTTATGCACGAAGTTTCGCATTATAATCAACACCCATCCGGTGTTAATATGACTGTTGCAATTATGGGCTATATGGGATATAATTTAGAAGATGCAATTGTCCTAAACAAAGGTTCAATTGATCGAGGATTGGGAAGAAGTTTTTATTATAACCCTTCATCTGCATCAGAGTTGCGATATTCAGGTGGATTAATGGATCAAATTTCAATTCCAGAAAAAGATGTGAAAGGATATCGACTTGAAAAAGATTATCGATACTTGGGTGATGATGGTATTGTTCATCCGGAAGCAGAAGTTGAAGAAGGAGACGTTGTCATTGGAAAAATTTCACCTCCGAGATTTTTAACTGGTGGTGATGAATATAACTTAGCAACAAATCAACATAGAGAAAGTTCTGTTTCTGTTAAAGCTCAAGAAGGTGGGCGAGTAGATTTTGTTCTTATTACCGAAAATGAAGAAGGAAATAAGCTTGTACAAGTTAGAATGCGACAATTACGAATTCCTGAAGTCGGAGATAAGTTCACCTCGCGACACGGTCAAAAAGGTATCATTGGACTAATTGTACCGCAAGAAGACATGCCATTTTCATTAAATGGAACCGTGCCTGATTTATTATTTTCACCAAATGGTGTTCCATCTCGTATGACTATTTCACACGTACTTGAAATGTTGGGCGGTAAGGTTGGTTCCTTAAGTGCTCGAAAAATTGACGGGACAACATTTAACTCCGAAAAAGAAGAAGATCTTCGTTCAGAGTTATTATCTCACGGTTTTAATGATGATGGTACTGAAATTTTTTATAACGGAGTCACAGGTGAAGAGTTACGCGCTCGAATTTACGTTGGAAGTATTTATTATATGAAGTTAAAGCATATGGTTTCCAAAAAATTACAATCTCGTGCACGTGGTCCTATTCAATTATTAACAAGACAACCGACAGAAGGTCGTGCAAAAGAAGGTGGACTTCGAATGGGAGAAATGGAAAAAGATGCGATTGTTGCACATGGTGCATCAATGTTATTAAAAGAACGATTTGATTCGGATCGAACAGTTGTTCCGGTGGCAGAACGTGCGGGTATTGTTGCAACAGAAGAAGAACTCAAAAAGAAATCGTATAACATGAGTGCAGATGATTTAGAAGCTGATACAATTGCACATGTAGAAATTGCATATGCGTTTAAACTGTTATTGGATGAGTTCAAAAGTTTGGGTATATATCCAAGACTAGTGTTAAAAAATAAATATTAATCAGGAGGATTATGATGAATTCAAATTATGTGTATAAAAAAGTTGATAGCGTTGTGTTTGGGTTGCTTTCCCCAAAACAAATAAAACAAATGTCATTTGTCAAAGTTGTAACCCCTGAATTATATGACCGGGAAGGATATCCAGTAGATGGTGGGTTAATGGATCTTCGAATGGGTGTTATTGATCCAGGTTTAAGATGTAAGACTTGTGGATTAAAACTCAAAGAATGTCCTGGTCATTTTGGATATATTGAATTAGCAAGACCAGTAATTCACATAAAATTCATTCCGTTAATTTTAACACTTCTCCGATGTACTGATAGAGAAACTGGACGAATTTTAATTCCAGATGAAAAAATTGAATTTTATCGAGAAGAGCTTGCAAAAGCAGAACTTGAAGGCGGATTGGATGCACGACGTGCAAAGATTAAAGAAATAATTGCAAGCTTAAAAACAATTTCAAAAAGTCCGCATAGTGGTTCAAAACAATATCCGATCACACTAGAAAAACCATCGACATTTTATGAAAATGAGCGAAGACTTACTCCAATTGAAGTTCGAAGCCGTTTAGAAAAAATACCTGATGAAGATTTAGAATTATTTGGGTTAAATGCAAAATATGCACGACCAGAATGGATGGTTGTTACAATTATGGGAATACCTCCTGTGACAATGCGACCGTCAATTACTCTTGAGACTGGTGAACGTTCAGAAGATGATTTGACTCACAAACTCGGAGATATTGTTCGGATTAACCAAAGATTATTTGAAAATATTAATGCAGGGGCACCAGAAATCATTATTGAAGATTTATGGGATTTACTCCAGTATCACGTTACAACATTTTTTGACAATGAAGTTGCACAACTTCCACCTGCACGTCATCGAAACGGACAACCATTAAAGACTATTACATCTCGAATTAAAAGTAAAGAAGGTCGAATCCGACATAATTTAGCAGGAAAACGAACAAATTTTAATGCGCGTACGGTTGTATCGCCAGATCCGATGATTGATGTAAATGAAATTGGTGTTCCGATGGTCATTGCAAAAAAATTAACGATTCCAGAACGAATTACTGAATGGAATATTAATTATCTAAAAACATTTGTTGAAAAAGGTAATGATGTATATCCAGGAAGTAATTATTTAATCCGACCCGATGGAAGACGAAAACGAATTACTGATGAAACAAAAGAGGCATTGTTAGAAGAACTCCAACCAGGTTATGTTGTTGAACGTCATTTAATGGATGGGGATATTGCAGTATTTAATCGACAACCATCGTTACACAGAATGAGTATGATGTGTCATAAAATCAAAGTTATCCCTGGTAAAACATTTCGATTAAATCCATCAGTATGTAATCCGTATAACGCAGATTTTGATGGCGATGAGATGAATTTACATATTCCACAAACTGAAGAAGCGCGTGCTGAATCTGAATTGTTAATGTTAGTAGATCATAATATTGTATCACCTGGCTTTGGATTATCAATAATTGGTTGTATGCAAGACGCAATTTCAGGTAATTATCTTTTAACACAAGACGAATTTTCACTACCTCGTTCAGAAGCTATAGAATTATTATATAGAATTCGACATGATGATTTTAGTCGGTTACCAAAAACAGATGTTATTAGTGGAAAAGACATATTTAGCTGTGTTCTTCCAGAGGGTTTTGAATTTTCAGGTTTAAGCAAATCAAAAGAAGAAATTGTAATTCAAGATGGACGTCTTTTAAAAGGTTCAATGGACTCTGCCAATTTAGGTGGTGGAAAAGGTATGCTTTTACGTAAGATTCACAAAGAAAATGGCGCATCACAGGCAGCTATGATGATTGGAAAATTACTTAGACTTGGAATTGAAGTTTTACAAGCATATGGTTTATCGGTTAATATTGCAGATACTGATTTGCCTCTAGAATCAGATAAACAAATTCAAGAAATAATTGAGTCTGCGCAAACACGAGTTGTACAATTAATTGAAGAAGCAAAATCAGAAGATTTCGAAACACTTCCGGGGCGTTCAGTTACAGAAACACTTGAGTTGCGAATTTTAGAAGTCTTAAATAAGGCACGAAATGATGCGGGTCAAATCGTATCAGATACTGCAAAAAAAGATACTGCAACTGCAATTATGGCGGCAAGTGGAGCGCGAGGGAACAATATTAACCTAGCCCAGATGTCCTCATTAGTTGGTCAACAAGCATTACGTGGTGGTCGAGTAAATATTGGATATATGAATAGAACATTATCTTGTTTTACGCATAATGATAAACGATCATTATCTCGAGGATTTATTGCAAATAGTTTTAAATCAGGTCTCACACCAAACGAGTTCTTTTTTGCGGCAATGACTGGACGAGATTCATTAATGGATACTGCACTAAGAACTCCAAAATCAGGATATTTATACCGAAGACTTGAAAATAGTATGCAAGACTTAAAAATCGCATATGATGGAACAGTTAGAGATGCTAATGAGCGAATTGTTCAGTTTAAATATGGTGAAGACGGTGTTGATGTTTCAAAATCTGAAGGTGGAATAATTAATGTCAAAGAAATAATTAAGCAAGCAATTGCAAAACAATGAGGATAATACGATGCAAAAAATATTTCAAAAATACGAAGGAAAACTTCCATTAAAAATAATTGATGAAGTGCAAGCAGGCATTCCAAAAGATATCAGTGAAACTAAACTCACAGAAATTTTGGATACTTGTGTCAAAGAATATACAAATGCACAAGTTGCGCCTGGTGAAAGTGTTGGAATTATCTCCGCAGAATCTTTAGGTGAGCAAAGTACACAGATGACGTTAAATACGTTTCACTTTGCTGGTGTTGCGGAAATGAACGTTACAACAGGTTTACCAAGAATTATCGAAATTGCTGATGGACGAAAAACATTATCAACTCCATCGATGGAAATCCATCTTCAAGAACCTTATGCTTCAGGTGAAGGTATTAGAGAGTTTGCATTTTCACTTAAAGAATCAACAGTACAAGATTATGCGCAAAATGTCACATTAAATGTTGCTGAAGGTATTATCGAAGTCACGTTATCAGAAGACAAATTAAAAGCAGCATCGATTACATCTGATACTATTTTGGCAAATTGTAAGAGATCTTTAAAAGGAACAACACCGAAATTGAGTAAAAATGTTCTAACATTAAAGACAAAAACAAAAGATTCTGATATTGCTGTTATCTATAAAGTAAAAGATAAATTGTTGAATTTATTTGTATCTGGATTAAAAGGTATTACGCAAGTACTTCCGGTAAAACGAGATGGAAAATATATTGTTGTAACATCTGGTTCAAACTTTAAAGATGTCTTAAAGATGGATGGTGTTGATGTTGAGAATACAATCACAAATGATTTTTACGAGATTGAAGCGGTAATGGGTATTGAGGCAGCACGTCAAGCGATTATTAATGAAATGACTTCAGTTATAGAATCTCAAGGATTGGATGTTGATATTCGTCATATTATGCTTGTTGCAGATATCATGACTGTTTCAGGTTCAGTTAAAGGTGTTACACGATATGGTGTTGTAAGTGAAAAATCCTCAGTACTAGCACGTGCATCTTTTGAAACGCCAATCAAGCATTTGATTAGTGCGTCATTAGTTGGCGAAGTTGATAAATTAACATCAATTGTTGAAAATGTAATGTTAAACCAACCAATACCAGTTGGAACTGGATTACCATCTTTGAAAATGAAGCGATAGCTTCATTTTTTTTTGTTTCTTTTTGATTTCAAATTGGTTTTGTGTAAACACGTATGTTCTGAATAAAATTTTGTGTGTATTAAAAAAAACACTACATTTATAATTTATGTAACATTTAAAATTCATATGATTCGAAAACGTCCTTGGAATCGTGTAGACGGACCAGTCTATTCACTTTCAACAAAAGATGATTTAGTTGCAAATATGAATATTTGCACGTATGTCACAGCAGTTTCATTAAAACACAAAAAATATATGATATCTGTATATAAAAATACAAAAACACTTAAAAACTTACAAAAAACAAATTGCGCGTTATTACAATTTTTGTCTAAAAAACAGATTGGATATGTGACACGTTTTGGAAAACAGAGTGGATTTACTCGTGATAAACTTAAAAAACTTCAACCTGAATTATCATATCTTAATGGATATGCATATTTAAAAGATTCTTTAGCAGTGATTGAACTAAGAGTTGATGATTTTATTGATGTTGGCGATCATATCTTAGCAGTATGTTCGGTTGGCTTCTATAAAAACATTTCAAGAGGTGAACCATTAATGCTTTCTGATTTACGAAAAAAAGGACTTATATCAATTTAAATCATTGTTAAGGGTTTTGACACAACCAAGAAATAATCTAAATATTTAAATAGGACACATGCTATGTAAAATATACAATGACTGATACACTTTTTACGAAAATTTGGAATGGTGAAATTCCGGCAAATATTATGCAAAAAACAGATAAATTTATAGCAATTTCGGATACAAACCCAATTACAAAAGGACATACACTTATTATTCCAAAAATTCAAGTTGAGAGCTTACTTGATTTACCTCCAACTTATACAAAAGAACTACTTGTTTTTGCACAAGAAATCGCTGAATTACTCAAAGATAAACTCAAATGCCCGACATTTAATTTTATAATAAATGATGGTGAAAACGCAGGTCAAGAAATACCCCATATACATTTACATATTATACCAAGATATAATAAAAAAGAAATGCAAATTATTCGAAAAAATCATACAGATAATCTCGATAAAGTCATGAGTATTCTTAAATACTAGAGAATTCAGCATAATCGTGTAAAATAATTTTATCTATTGTGTCAACATTTGATATCTTGTAGAGTTTTCCTTCAGTTATTGAAACAAGTTTTTGGGCAAATGTGTATGC
>CAZUXP010000033.1:0-10179 GCA_964624275.1 uncultured Methanosarcinales archaeon | reverse complement strand
CGCATTCCGGAGGATTATATTGGTCAAAAACTGAGCGAACCCAAGGTTCGACTGCTTGGTACCTCAGCCTGAGCAATGGTAATGACAACTACTTCTTCCAGAACTTAGATAGCTACGGAGCTGTCTGCTCGGTGTGGAACGATTAGGTTATTTAAAATTAAAAATCCCACTCCATCGTGAGTTGATATTGATTATCAAAAGGATTTATGTTTGCGGAACTACTTGCATCAAATAAATCAAAAGTTAAATATTTATCTTTGATTTTTTTATATGATTTTGTTATATCTTTTGAATGAATTGGTTGATCAAAAATACCGCTGGTAGCCCAATATAAAAAATCAACATTATCTTCTTTTAATGCCTGTATTTCATTTTCTAATCTTATTTTATCTGTAACACTATAATCTAGAACAATGTCATGAGGAACATAGAAAAAACTCTCAAATATTGTTTCTTGTATTTTTGTGAAAAAATTGTCAGTTTCCTCAACTACTCCCGGAACAACAGTTTCTTCAAAAGTCATTTGAGCAGGTTGAGATGTTAAAATATTTGTTGCAATAAGCGTTGTAGAAAGAATACTTGTAAGTTTTTTTCCCATACACAGATTCTCAATTTTTGATTTTATAAAGTTTCTTTTCGTTCGGCACATACATAAAAGTGAGTGATTTTAGACATCTTCAAAACTTCGTACAGTTTCATATAGAGTGCTACCTCCCCGGATGGGACAACCCCCGCTAACGCACTCAAAGAATTTTCAAAAGAGTTTTGACCTGATGATGTAAAAATCACTCGTAAAATTGTATGTGCCTTTTGTTCTCAACAAAATTCAATTTTTACATCGGGAATGACCCAATCAATATGTATCGGTACATCATTATCTCCACCCATTGCTTTACTATTTCCATTTGCGATATGTGCAGTTCCAAATATTTTTTCAGCTAAAAGTGTCGACCAACCTGTTTTTTGTATATACTCAATTGTTATATTTGGATTTGTTCCAATACCAAGTTCCGCAACGACATTATAATTTGGTTTTGTAAAAAGAGGTTTTATTTCTGAATCAATATATTTTTGTGCATCAGGTGTTTGACCGATAAAATCTACAAATCGTCCATCTTTAATTGTAAACATCACATCATGCTTAACTGGTAATGAACCGCCAAATCCTTTTGGTATCGTGAAGTATCCATTTGCATTTTTTGGGACACAATACGTTTCAGCACCAGGAACTTGACCTGTGTTGTCTTTATCTTCATCAACAAATCCAATTGATTTTAAGACAAGTTCTGGATTTATTTCAAAGAATATATCTGTTTTTTCACCTGTAATATGAACTGTTTGTGATGTTTTAAGTTTTTCATAATATTCAAGAGTTAAAGATGTTGTTGATGTGGTATCTTCTAAAAATGAAAGATATTCAACAGTAAATCCAGGCATAGACATAATTTTTGTACCTTTTGCAGTCATATGTTTTCGAAATGGTGTATGAGTTAATGAAAAGGCAGTTGGCATAAGCAATATGTTACAATCTAAATCATAGAGTTCTTTTGGTGCATCTACGCCATTTTGGTGATGTATATTTTCATAAATTATGTGTTGCACATTTACATCAAGCTGAGAATATACTTTATATAATAATTCACAAATTTTTTGAGACTCTGTATAATCGTGTTCATATTCAGATGGAATTGGACTTGCTCGTTGTTCTAAAATTATAACAGAGTTTCCTTTTTCATATAAACAATGAGAATAAAGTAATACTTTTGCTAAATTTTCAATAGTTGTCATTATAAATTAAAAAAGACACCTAAATAATGTCTTCTTCAGCAATAACTAAGAAATCACCTGTCGCAATAACTGCACTATACGGTATTAATATACTATTTGACTTGTCTTTTTCTAATTCAAGTTTTTCAGTGTATACCGTTGGATTAATTAATACAATATTAATTAGTTCGCCAGTTCGAGTTTCAAAGATTAAATCTCCTACTTCGCCAAAACGTTTACCGTTTTTTGAAACTATTGTTTTTCCGATGAGTTCTTTTGAGAATCGTTTGTCTTCTTCTGCCATATATGAAACCTCATATGGTTAGTAGGTGTATAAAACCTCTATAGTAAGTACTTTTTGACGAGTATATAAATCTTTCGACAATTTGGCATCAATTTTTAAATAAAATAAGTTATTTTCATTTATTATGGAGATTCAGTTTCGATTTACAGAAGAAATAGCTGATGGTTTAATCTATACAACACCACAAAATAAAGTTGTCCTAGTTTGCTCTTCATATAACATTTTGCAAAATTCTCGCATGTTACGAAAAAAATATTCAAATATTTTATTTCAACCACAAAAAGAACTAACTGACCAACAACTTCGAACAATCATACAAAAAAAATGGTGCGATGCAATTCTTGATATTGATGGAATATATACTAAAGATCACATTAAACAATATGATTCGTTTGCATCTAATGTAGTATTAAAAATGTGTGCTGAAAACTCAATTTCTATTTTAGTATCACTTTCATCACTTCAAAATCCTCCGTTTTTTTCATATAGGAGTAGAGTTTTGCAAACAAAACGATTGTGTAAAAAATACAAAACATTACATGAAGTTGTTTCACTTATTGGAGAAAAAGAAACATGGTATTCGAATAAAGATTTAAACGCAATCTCAAAATTAATATTAACTTAAATGTGGTGTGAAATTGTACTGATCCAAAGGTTTATGTTCTGTTTGAAACTCATTATTTTGATAACAAACTTTTACAATTCCTGTGTTTGGAAAATTAAAATGTAATACTTCTTCAGGTGATTTATTCCAAAGATGATAAAATAAACCTGATTTTAAGACATTTGCATGTGTAAAAATTACAACACGTGTATTTTGAGATTCATGAGAAAAAATATCTTGTATGCCTGCAAGCCATCGTTTACCAGAGTCATGATATGATTCTCCAGTTGGAAATGGGGCAAAAAAGGGATTTTTCCTATATTCTGTTGTATATTTTTGCGGAATATCACTTATAGGTCGTCCTTCATAATCACCCCGACTTGTTTCATTTAATCGAGAATCAATTGTAAATTGTGAAGGTTCTATTTTATTTAAAAAAGCTATTCGTGCCGTTTCTTGAGTTCTTTTTGCCTGAGATGTAAAAATTGAAACATCTGTATTTTCAAATTCTTTTGTTGTCCAATTGTGAAGCGCGATTGCTTGTTCCCGACCATTTTCGGTAAGTGGCATTGTGAGTGATTCTCCCCACATTCTAGTCGTGTCAAGATTACCCAAATATTCAGCATGCCGTATAATGTACCCAATAATCATGTAAATATGTATTTTCGTTTGATTTATAAATATATTTGATTATATCAATATTATGAAAAATATTTTTCCAACATTATCTTCACAAGCAGTTCTCTCACCTATGGCAGGGGTAACAGATATTGCATTTCGAACACTTGCAAAAAAGTATGGAGCAGGTATGACCTATACTGAATTTGTCAGTAGTACGGGTCTTGTTCGAGGAAATAAAAATACCAAAAAAATGATTCAAACTGATGAATCTGAAAAACCAGTTGCAGTTCAATTATTTGGAACAAGTGTTGACGATACTATTCAAGCAGGATTAATCGCACAAGATTCGTTTGACGTTATTGATGTAAATTGTGGATGTCCAGCGTGGAAAGTTATAAAGAGTGGTGCGGGAAGTGAAATGCTTAAAAACCCAAAACAAATTGGTTTTTTTGTGCAAAAATTAGTTGAATCTTTAGATAAACCAGTAACAGTTAAAATCCGTGCAGGTATTGATGATACTTCCATAAACGCAGTTGAAGTTGCAAAAATAATTGAACAAGCAGGTGCAAGTGCGATTGCAATCCATGGAAGAACACAAAAACAAGGCTATAGTGGGAAATCAGATTGGAACATTATCAAACAAGTTAAACAAGCAGTATCGATCCCTGTTATTGGAAATGGTGATGTATTTACGCCTGAAGCTTTTGTTGAAAAATTATCGTATAGCGGTGTTGATGCAATAATGATTGCGCGCGGAGCGATTGGAAATCCCTATATATTTCAACAAATACAGGATTATATGAAAACGGGGACATATAAACAAAAAAAACCAATTCCCTTATTTTTGGAATATTTGGCGTTAGCAAAAAAATATAACATTTCTTTTTCAGTTATAAAAACTCACGCGATGCAGTTTACTAAGGGGATGGATGGTGGTTCAAAAATTCGTGAAAATATATCAAAAATTAAAACATTAAGTGAGTTAGAAATGTATTGCAACTCCTTGAGTTAACTTTCGTGATAACTTTTTAAATAGTGATAATACTCCATTTACTGATACATACTATGTTAGAAAATGTAATGAATTTTAGTTATATTCCTGTTCCTGAAAATCTTTTAGGAACAACTGTATTATTACCATTGAAAGATTCATGTAAGTCTCAAAAAATTTTAGATGAAATACTTGGTGTTATAGATATACCAAGAAGTATAAGTATTCCTAAAGAAACTGAATATATAAGTATTTCCAGAGAGCTTTCGTTTCAATCATTTGATTTAATTTATCATCCATTATTAACTCATCCAACCGTACAAAAATATGCACCGATTTTACGAGTCATGTTTTACGATTCACAAAAAAGACTTGACTCACAAAAAACTCATGCAATCTCAACGGGTCATACTGCAACGGAAACATTTCAGCATCTTATTAATTATTTTATGAGACATGATTTTATGTGCGATAACTTGCTTCGATTATATTTTTTAGAAAAAAACGGAGATAAGATATTGTGATTGGAGATTTTCAAACAGAATACGTTATTCCAAGAGTGTTTAGAGGAAAATCAGTTTTATTATATCCTTATCTTGATGAAACCTATTCTCAAATTCCAAATTCGGAGTTATTATTGCGAGTTCCGAAAAAAGCAAGAATTGTTCGAATTATACCTGAATCTATTCAAGATCATATAGGCCTGAGTTATGTTTTCGAATATTATAATTCTCAAAATAAATTAGTATGTCGCCAACCATTTGGTCATTTCATTGAGATGTCGGATATTTCTGATGCAATTCAAAACGCATTACTTGAATAATTCTAATACTTCTTCTTCATGAAAATGCAAATTTCCAGGATAAATAAGTGATTGGAGTGGTTTGCCAAAATCAAATTCAATCAATTCTTTTGCTGTTGCATATTTAATTATTTGTTTTTTTGTACCGAGTCTTGCTACACCAATAAGTTTTGTTTGTAAATTTATTATTTTCTTTTGTTGAATACGTTCGATTTCTAAGAGTTGTTCAATTGCTTGTTTTATTGTCATAAATTTTGGTCCTTGAGCAACATAGTTTTGCAAAGCTAAATCATTTTTAGTTGGTTCTGCAACTTTAATATCTAATAAACATAATGTATGAAGTCCATTTTGCAAATTTTGTACAATGGTATCATATGCAGTGGTAGGTTTCCAATCAGGTTCAAAAAAAACTAACGATGTTGTTTTTCCAAATTTATAGAGTTGTAAGCCGGTAGATCCTACTGCTGTTAATATTGATGCATTATGAACAACTTCTGTTTGGATATTTTGTTTTTTTGCACGTAAAAATAAATCAGAATGTGTTGTTGCACTAAATACATCACCGACAACTAAAAATGCGACAGATATATTTTTTGCAGAACGTAAAATTCCGTTATCATCACTTTCAACCATTTCTCTTGTTGCAAGTATAATCTTTTTTTTACAATATTTTTCTAATTTTTCAATATCTGTACATAAGATTGATGTATAGTATTCTAAATAAACTAAATCTGCATTTTGAATAAGTTCTAATCCTGCAAAGGTAATATCTTTTTCAGTGCCAAGACCCAAACTAATAAATGAAAGCGTCATATGTTTAAAAAATAGTTTTTGTTTAAATGGTTATTGGAAAAACACTATAAAATTAAAAAGAAAACAAAAAAAGCAAATCTATGCTTTTTTAAATTTTGCAACTTCGTCAATAAGTTCAACATGACCAATAAATACTGATCGTGTTGCAAAGTTTGTAATACCAAATTCATCTAAGACTTTTTCAGCATCTTCACCTTTAATATTGACTCGTTGATTATATTCTTCCCACAAGTGACCTATCGGTTTACCTGTAGCTTGACATCGTATTGGAAACATCATTTTTTTATACCTCTAACGATACGATTTTTGTCTCTTTGCACGCGCTTTTCCGCGACAATTTGGTTTTCGAGATTCTTTTCGTCGTACATCTGCTACTAATAGTAATCTATCATAATCTGTAAATTTTTGTTTTAAATCTTCGTTTTCAGTATATGCAACAATACCTCGACCAATAGCAAGACGAATAGCATCTGCTTGACCAGTAGGTCCTCCGCCAGCAACTCGAACAAGAATATCCATTTTTTGTATATCACTTGTTGCTAATAGAAGTGGTTCTGAAATTTTTGTTTGAAGGTATTTTGGTTGAAATGCAGAAAGTGGTTTTCCGTTTATTTTAATCATTCCCGTACCTTTTTTAATTGTTGCTCGAGCAATAGCTCGTTTTCTTGTTCCTGATACATTTATTATTTTCATTTTATGCACCTAATTTTCGCGAAATTTCTGCAACGCTTACATATTTTAACACGCCTATTTTTGAAATATTTGCGTCTTCATACGATATTGTTTTTTCGTCTTTGAGTGAGTCTGGAATATTATTGTAACATTTAATTCGTTTAAACGCTTCGCTTCCCATTGCTTTTTTATACGGAACCATTCCTCGAATAGTTCTTTTTACAATTGCGTGTGGTTGTCGATGAATAAATGGTCCTTTACTTGGAGTTCCTCGATGGTAACGTTGTAAGTATCTTTGAAATACTTGTGTTGGTGTTCCTGTAAAAAGTGCTTTTTCGCAATTAATAACATTAACTTGTTCGCCAAGTAATGCGGCTTTTGCTACTTTAGTCGCAAGCCGTCCAACAATTAAATCTGTAGCATCTATAACAATCATGTTCTTACCCTATTATTCTTATTTTGTTACCTTTTGGATTCTGTTTCATTTCTTCAGAAATCGTTCGGTATGAACCTTTTGCAGCGATAATTTTATCTTTTGCAGTTTTACTGATTTGGTGTGATACAACAGTTATTGGTTCATCAATATTCCCATTACCTAAAATTTTACCAGGAACAATCATTGTTTCTCCTTTTTTTGCAAATGTTTGTAATTTTGAGACACTTAGTTCTCGTTTACTTCTTGTTGGCTTTTGTAGATCATTTGCAATTCGCTTCCAAATAGCAACGTTTTCTTTTTTTGCAAGGATTTCTAAATCCCGAATTAATGATTGTAAAATAATATTTTTTCTCATTTTATTTTCCCACCTTTGTTATTGCTTCGCTAACAAGTTCAAGTTGATTATTGAGTTGTTCAATTGCTTGTTGCAAGATTTCCTTTGGCGGAATTTGCCCCCATGATTCAATCGTAAACAAGAAATTTGTTTTACTTTTTTCAACAACTGGTTTGTCAGCTTTAATATTAGGATTGCTTAGTTTTCCATCTTCTGTTACAAATATTTCTTGACTTTTTAATCCAATTATATCTTTAGGTAACACTTCAATTTTTTTGGAACCATCTGTAATAATTGAACCATATTGATAATAAGCATTTGCTGGTGACCATTTTGCATGTTCAATACCTTGACCTAAATTAGCTGTTGCTTCAAGTTTTAATCTTTGATCTTTGAGTAGTTTTGTGATAATCATTTTTGGATATGCACATTTAACTGCTGGATCTTTTGAAACGAGTTCTTCTGCATAAACTGTTTTTGGTCCTATTGCTTCAAGTGTGAGTTTTACTTCACATTCTGCACGTGCAACACCATCGTCAGGAAATTCGCTTCGTAATTTATATTCTCCGGGCGGAGTTGTTAATGGAAGCAATCCCAATCTATGACCAATAACTTCATCATATAATGCGGATGTGTTTTCTTGAATTTCAACTTCTTCAATAGCAAGTGTTGGTACAAGACTAATGATTGATCTTCGAAGCGCATTAACATAAGCCGAAGAACTGTTTATAACAGTAAATGCCATTGTTAATGAGTCTTTTGAGTATGTTATGTTTTTTATTTCCATTTTAAACCTCTATACTCTTCGTCCCCGTTTCCCGCCTTTCTTTCGACATGTGTCATGTGGAAGGGGTGTAACGTCTTCGATGATTCCTACTCGTAAACCCATTCGTGAAAGCGCTCGTACAGCTGCTTGAGCTCCTGGTCCTGGCGAGTTTGGTCCATTTTGACCTCCTCTTGCTCGAATTTTAACATGAATAGCAGTAATGCCTTTTTCCATTGCAATTTCAGCCGCTTTTTTTGCTGCAGCCATTGCTGCTGTTGGTGATGATTCCATACGGTGAGATTTTACAACTTGGCCACCTGATGCAAGAGCAATTGTTTCAGTACCAGTCACATCAGTAATGTGAATCATAGTGTTATTATATGAAGCAAAGATGTGCACAACACCCCATCTCAGAGATCCACGTTTAGCTTCAACCCGTTTTTCAGGTTGTTCGATCATTTTATCTTTACTCATTGTTTTTCACCTTCACTTTCTTCTTCAATTGCAATAGGAGTAACTTCTTCTTCAGCGTCTTGTTTTGTTTCTGTAGGTTCTTTAGTTTGAACTTTTTCAGCTGATTTTTCTTTTTTGGCAATAACTTCCTGTTCTTCAGCTTTTAATTCAACTTTTCGTTCAGGATGTTGAGTATCAAATAAAGGTGATCGAATGATAAATTCAATTTTTTCTTCATCTGAAACTGGAACCAAATAACTTGGTGCATCAACAACTTTTCCATTTACCAAAATATGCTGGTGTGTAATAAATTGTCTTGCTTGTTTTACTGTTCGCGCAAGTCCTTTTTTAAAAACAAGTGTTTGTAATCTTCTATCTAAAGAATTTTCAACAGTCATACTTAAAATGGATGGCATTTCTTGTTTTTGTGATAAATACCCTAATCGTTGAACTTTTGCAAAAAGTTGTTCTTGTTCTTTTTGTGCTTGTTCTGTAGTTTGATAATTCAATTCTTTATAATATCGAATTATTCGTTTAATTAACGCGTCGTGTTTGTATACTTCTTGTTTATTTTTCAGACCATATTCTTTGACGAGTTTTTTTTCGTATTCAATTCGAGCCTTTTCCCAAGGGTGACGAGGGGTGGAATATTGTTTTCGTTGTTTTCTTGTATCTCCCATTTTTTAACCTCTACTTACGCACCTTTTTTGAAATATTTGCTTTTTTAGCTTTACTTCGTCTATGATTACTCTTTGTTCGTTGACCACGCACAGTAAGACCCCATTGATTTCGAAGTCCACGATATGATTTGATTTTTTTTAATCGCTTTAAGTCATTATCCTGAATAAATGTTAGATCGGCACTTAAAATGTGTTTATCTTCACCAGTTTCGTAATCTTTTTGTCTATTACGCATCCAACTTGGAAAAGTATTTTCGTCAGTGAGTAATGTGTTTAGCTTTGTGATTTTATCTTCTGAAAGTTTTCCCAGTCTTTCATTTAACTCAACATTACTTAACCTACAAACTGCATTTGCAAGTGATTGTCCAACTCCTTTTATTTTTTGGAGTGCAACAATAACTGGCTTTTGACCATCAAGATCATTATTTGCAATTCGAACAATATATCGTATAGTTTCTTTTGACATTGTTGGTAACACCATATTTATTTTGTTTATGTAACTGTGAAATTCTATAAAGAAAAGCCAAAAATATAATTTTGAGTTCTTTTCTTCATAATGTCACAGGTATGTTTTTCCCTGCGAATCACTTTGTTCTACGAATAAACGCAGACATTATGAACGCTTTGTACATTGGATTTCGGGTTGGTTTATAAATGTTTTGTTGTACAAACTCTGAATCACGCGGTTTGAAATAATATACTGTGAGATATTCTTGTTTGAAAAAATGGGACGAATACCGGGAGTCGAACCCGGGCCTGGGGTTCCACAGACCCCTATGCTAACCATTACACCATATCCGTCATGATATAACACGTATTTTGAATTCTTTTATAAAAGTTCGCCTTAAATAAGTTTGTTACATAACGATGTTAGCTAAATAGGCTCTATAGAAACCCTCTGAATCGGTAGAATTATAAAGGTAAAAGCATCTGTAA
>CAZUXP010000032.1:0-10973 GCA_964624275.1 uncultured Methanosarcinales archaeon | reverse complement strand
ATAAAACTCCTGCATCAAGGTACTTAGGTGTGAACCGAATATAGGATAGCACAGAAAAAAGCCAAACAGAAAGCCTTTTAAAACAAATTACCTATAACTCAACCAATGATTTACATAACAGGTCACAAAAATCCTGATACTGATTCTGTCTCATCGGCAATTGCATATGCGTATTTACAAAACTCATTACAAAAAAAGCGCTTTTGTGCGTGTCGAATTGGTGAATTAAACGAGGAAAGCAAATTTATATTATCTTTAGCCAAACATCCAGAACCAAAAAAAATAGATGATTTCTACTTACATGCAAACCGATTAATGAAAAAAAAGGTTTTTTATCTCAAAGATACCGATACCTTAAAAAAAGCAGTTATTTTTATGAAAAACAAAAAAATTAGTCATCTACCTGTTGTGTTAACCAATGGGACTATAAAAGGTATTATTTCATTTGAATTTTTAGCTCAATATTTTCTCAAAAATGTCGTTAAATCAAAAAACATGGATGACATATTCAAAAAAAAACTCGCAGATTTTTGCCAAGAAACATTTGATTATTGTCATTTAGGCGAAAGTGAAAAAGACATTACAAAAAAAGTCCTAAATAGTCAATTCGGCTCAATCTTGGTTTTATCAAAAAACTCAAAATTAAAAGGAATAATCACGAAAACAGATTTATTACGTAAAACAAAACCAAAAGTCATACTTGTAGATCACAATGAACTCAGTCAATCAGCAGATGGTGTAGAAAATGTTGAGATTTTAGAAGTAATTGATCATCATCGCGTTTCATTTACAAATTTGCACCCTATCACGTTTTTTATAAAGCCTCTAGGAAGCACAGCGACAATCATTTATGAAAAATTTAAAGAAACCAAAACTCCTATTCCAAAAAAAATTGCAATATTATTACTTGGTGCAATAATCTCTGACACTATGAATTTAACATCTCAAACTACAACGATAATTGATAAACATGCAGTATTAAAACTTCAGAAGATATCTGGATTTTCACGAAATACCATCTGGAAAGAATATCAACAAATAACTGAGAAACAAGCAGAAATTATTACAGAATTTGGTGCAAAACAAATAATACAATCAGATTTTAAAGTGTTTCACGATGTAAAAAAAATAGGTGTGGGTCAGGTTTTTTTGAATGATTCCTCACTTCACAAAATACTTCTAAAAAAAGAAGAATTATTACGTGAATTACAACAAATGAAAGCATCAGAAGCGTTTGATTTTGTCGGGTTATTACTCACAAACCAAACACGAAGAGAATCATTTTTTTTATACGTAAGCAACAACGACTTCGAAGAAAAAATCCACTGGGAAAAAAGTGAAAAATCCATATACAATTTAAAAGGCGTTGTTAGTCGAAAAAAACAAGTTGCACCCGTATTATTACAAGTATAATTATTTCAAACATTTTTTCTAAAAAAACTCGTAACTACACACATTATGATTTCTTGTTAAAAAAATACTGTTTGGTTTATTTTGAGTAAATTTTAGATACCAATATTTAACATACTAACCAACATACTTCTTTTTGTAGGTGATACTCATGTATGAAGGTAATTATTCCAAAAACAAAGAAAGTTTACTTGAAAAAATAATTTCAGAGTTTTTTGGGGGTATGAGATAATGACACTCGGAAAACAACTCGCAGAATTTAGTGAAAAGCAAGGTTTAAATTCAAATGAACTCAAACAACTCATTGAAAAAAGACTCGTCGAAGTTGCACAAAAAAGTACAGATGCAGAAGATATCTTCAGAGTAGCAAATTTATTTGGAGTTGAAATTACAGAAGAACTAGCACCTAAACTCTATGAAAATTTTGATGCAAATAATTCGGGTGATGCAAGAGTATTAAAACGCATATACCGAGACACAGAAGTTTGGCCAGACGTATTATCTGTTGACGACCAAGTAAAATTAGTTTTATCAGAATGTCTTCCAATTAGTACATCCCCTCAACCAGTATTAGAAAAAGCAGTTGAAAAGGGATTACTTCAAAAAATTGAAAAACATGATGGTTATTATTCATATTATAGTTTTTTAGAGGATGCAAATGTTTTAGACCATATCAAGAAAAACACATTAGATGCATATTTAGGCGTAATACCTAATATTATTCAAGGAAAACTTGCACCAAGATATTCTAATGAATCAGTGGACTTACATAGAGTAAAAGAATTAGTTAAAGGTGTCCCATATAACTTTTCTAAACACGCGCCAACAGTACAATCATTATACGAAACACTGGAAGAGAATCGTTTGCCAACATTAAAAGAAGTAACAGGTTTAAAAGCACAAGAATCAGAAGCGTTACTAAAACGATATGAAACAATTATAGAGGAAGTACCAAAAGCAGAATCGGTTGATGAAGTTAAAAGCAGAATTAAGTCTTTAGAAGAAATTTTAGAAATTCCGTTTAGTGTAACGCCAACTATTCAAAAAATTGCAGAAGATAATGCGTATGCAATTTATGGAGGTTTCGATCACAGTGATGCTGAAAAAACAAAATTACATCTTAATATTTACGAACAATTAGGAATACAGATTTCAAAAGAGGTATTAGAAAAAAAGTTTGAAGAACATGTACTCAAACGATTACAGAGTAATCATTATTGGATGTTAGATTCACATGAAGAATTTTCTAAAGAATTTAACATTCCATTAAGTGAACCAATTGTGCAAAAAACAAGAGACTTACTTTTAAAAGAAAATTCGCCTAAAGCATATACACTACTTGCAAATTTTATTGGTGAAGAAACGAACGATGAGAATATTAAAAAGGCGATGCAAAGACATTTAGAAAAAAATGATATTGATTCTGCAATTGCATTTGCAGAATATTTCTGTGTCAGACCTGAACTAAAAAAAGAACAATTTGATGAATTGACTAAATATATTATTGAAAAAAATAAAACATTATCGTACGAACATTTATTTGAAAAAGAAGTTCAAAAAGTAAAAGAAATAGCGCAACTTGCACAAAAAGATTATACCATTAATCCTGAAATTGCACATAAAATATATGATGAAATAATAGAACATGAATCAAATGAAACTAGATATAATATTAAATTGCATGAATTCAAACAAATATTCGGAGTTGAACTTTTAAAAGAACAAAAAGAGAAATATCTTCAAAACGCAGTTCAAAAAATTCAAGAATCAGAACACCATCTTGATAGAAAAATAGTTCGCATTTTAGAAGAAGGAATAGTTTCAAGAGACGATATTGCAAATCATATGCAAACTATTTACAAACACAAACTCGATGATGGTAAATTTGAAGAGGTGTATGAGTCAACACATAATCACCACTCAGGTCAAGATATCGGTATCCCTTTCACAGATTTAGAAACAGTGCTTGATTGGCTTAAAAATCCAATTCGAGATTTTAATAAAGAAACAAAAGAAAAATTACTTCGTCAAAAAGAAAAAGAAAAAGCAGAATATCAACAAATGCTTATTGACAGAGAAAACGAACCAAAATATATGGTATCTTATAGTGATAGTTCAATTGTTATAGATGTAAATGTTCCAATTGGTCAAGAAGCAAAATTCGTATATGGAATAGATAAAACAGGTCGAAAAGTTATTGGTGCGCGTCCGTTGTATGAATGCGGATATCACGCACATATTGTTGGTGACCTCGAAAAAAATCTCGGAGAAATACAAAATATCACGGGCGGATGGATAATTGCCAATAATGATACTGTGAAACTTGACAGAGCATCAGAAAGATACGGTAAAGCACCAATGGATGAAGTATTATCATTGTTAAAACAATATGAGGCGAAACAAAAATGAAATATAGAGCAATTAAAAATCAAAAGGTTCCAGCGCATAATTCATACGATTCACACACACAAGAACTTGTGATAAAAAGTCTCATCCCATCACTTGAGAGTCGAATACGCGATATCGGAAAAATAGCGGTAGATTATATGATTTCAGATGAATCTCATTATGGCTATAACCGTTTTGCAACGAATCATTTAGTTGAAGATACATATGGCGCGTTTATTGTAACTCAAGAAACATCAGGTTATAACTATAATGATGGAGGTCATGTGAATCGTAGAGGAGAATTCATTGTTGGCGTAAAACTGAATGATACAACTATAAAAATAAAACCGTTACGTTACGAATTTTCCGAAACTGGTTTTGTAAATGACTCGCGCTTTGCAGGATATTCATTGATTGGAATCGAAAATGGAGTTTTATCATATGATGAAACAACGAGACATAATTTTGAAACACGTTATGTACATAATGGCGCAGGTGTTGTGTTGTCTGGGTATGCACATGTTTTATGCGCAAAAGAAAAGAAAAAAGAACGAAAAGAATTGGATTTAAAAGAATTATTACAGTAAATGCACATTAATAATACTCATTCATATATTCAGAAATAATAATTCAGATAAATTTTGATTATCTAATCAAGTTGTTTCCATATAACTTAATATTAATTATTGTTTTGTTATTTTTTTTCAAAAAAAGAAATTATTCTATTCGCAATAACTTTTTGAATTATAGTTGAAATAATTTGATGAATTGCATGAACAATCAAATGTTGCTCTTCAGTTGTTAAAGTATTAATATGATGATTTTTTCTATCTTTTGATATTTCACGTAATATTTCTCGAAGTATGTTTTCAGCTACGTGTTCTTGTCGGTGACCAACATAATGTTTTGCTTGCACAATCTGTCTTGACCAATGAAGTTGTTCATGAGTAAATTGAGATTGAATTTCTTGAAGTGATTTTGTTGAACTCATCTTAATTTGATTCACAAATCGTATCCATGTATAAAATGGTTCTTCACCGCTACACATAAAATTATTGGCAAATGTGTCTGAAATTACTTTCTTATAATATCCTATATACTGATTTGCCTGATGTGATATGTGCCGACCTTGTACTAACTGTGAAAATTCATTTTGAACAAACTCAACTTCTCGGGCTGTTAATTTCAATTCAATTTTTTGATGTGCTTGCGCAGAATGATTATGTGACATATATCCACCATTTCCATCTTGACCAGTAAGTACCGAACGTAACTCAACATACAATTTTTTTGGCTGTATTTGCGGATTTTTATCATAAAATACAGTATTACAATAGTCTACAAAAAAATTCGTCAAAGGTAATACAGAGTCATTATTGGCTGAAATTGATTGAAGATCTTTATGGTCCACATGGTTTTGGAGATATTCAAATTGTTTAAAATCGCGATTAAGAATTATTCTATATGCACGTAATACGTACCACCTCAATAAAAATGTAATTCTTCGTAAAATCTTACTGGTTTTAGTTAATTCAGATATCAGACTACTTGTATCGGTTGATTCTGCTGCAAAACGTAAACTTTCAAGTAAACTTTGTAATGCAGTAAATGCTTTTTCATCTTTTGATTCTATATTATTATGCAAATGTTTTTGAATAGTTTGAAACGCCTCGCAATATTTTTTTATATTTTCCGCATCACTCGTATTTGATTGGTGTGAAAGTTCTGTTTGAATTGTCTTTTCAATTTCTTTTGTTCGCTCATTAATTTGTATAAGTGTTTTGTTAACTCTGGAAAATTTATTTTTTATTTCTTCTAAATATGAACGTAGGTTTTGTACATATTTATCTTCAGGAGTTTGTGAAACAAGCGCTATATGTCTTTGTAATTGTGCATACGTCTCCTTAATAAACCTACTTTGCCAAACAAAGAATTCTAAATCTTTTTCTATTTCTTCACGAATTTTTTTGAACTCCATTTCAAATATGAATTACATAAGTTATATTTATAAATGTTCTTAAAACAAGGCTGCGTAGAAATCCTCGCAAAAATATGGATTACAGCTTAAAAGAAGTATATTGCCTTGAAATCAAGTCACAAAATTTGGCGATTTTGCAGGCAAATTTTGGTAAGAGTTTCCACCGGGAAGCTGGAATAAGAGCTTTTTCGCAATATACTTCGATTTTTCAAATAAACTCATTTGAAAAATAAAGCTATAATTTATTGATTAAATCGAAGATTTCAGAGGATTTCTACGCAGCCTAAAACAAAAACAATGTAGTGTTATTTCACAAGCACAAAAAAATGGTGTATTATTATAATTTTTCTTGTAAATCTTTCAAAAAGCCAAACAATGTTTCTTCATTTTTTGCATAAACTTGTAAGCCTACTGGAACATCATCAATTTTACCAGCAGGAATAACACCTGCACAAATTCCTGCTAAATTAGCTGGAATCGTAAATGCGTCATATGCATACATTGATTCAATATCTATCTTATCTCCAATTTTATGCGGTAATTTTGGCGTTGTTGGTAATACTATTACATCAACTTCTTTAAAAGCTTGCAAAATTTGTGTTCGAATCGCATTTTTAACAGCCAATGCTTTTCGATAATATTTCCCATCATGTTCAGCCTTTGAAATTTCAGCTCCACCCAATATTCGACGTAAAACTTCATCACCACACGCATCTTCTATTTTAAGACCGTATTTACGCCCGTCAAATTTTCGCGTACCGCTAAAAAATTCGACATACACTAAAGGATAATACGTTGCAACCGATAACTCAATGTATTTTAATTCAATTTTTTGTACATTATACGATGAAACTTTTGACTCAATAAGATTATAAATACGTTTATCGCTACACAATTGTTCAAATGCAGAACTCATCCCAACACGGTATTTTTGTGATTTTACATCAGTTAATTTTAAGACATCATCTGTTTTTGTTGTCGCATCATTTTCACTACGACCTGAGATAACCTCCATCATTACTGCACAACCAAATAAATCCTCACAAAAAGGTCCTATTTGATCTAAACTCATTGATAAATCAATCAAGCCAAATCGAGAAACACAACCATACGATGGTTTTATTCCTATAACGCCACAATGAGAGGCTGGATTTCGAATAGATCCACCAGTATCTGAACCAAGCGAAATATCACATAATTTTGCGGCAACTGCTGCAGCCGAACCACTTGATGAACCACCTGGAATAACACCAGGTGCAGATGGATTTTGTGTAACGCCGTATGCGGATGTTTCACCACTCCCACCACACGCAAACTCATCCATATTTACCATACCAAGTATAATACCGTCTTCAGCTTTAATTTTTGCAATAACGTCCGCATCATAAGGCGCAGTAAAATTTTCAAGTGTTTTTGATGCGCAATTTGCAATTAAACCGTCCACACAAATATTTGATTTGATTGCAATACCTAAACCCGCTAATTTACCAACTGGTTTTTGAGATTTAATTTTTTCATCAACTTTTTGTGCATCAGAAATTGCATTCGGATTAACATGTAAAAAAATGTTATTTGAATCTTTTTTAATAACTTCAAGATATGATTGAATATGTGATTGTGCTGTTATTGTTTGATTTTGAATATCTAAAAGTGTTTTTTTAATCATATCTATTTACCAATGTTTTTTTTCTGCAATAATATATTCCACATTTTTTTGTGGTGCGTTTTGAAGTATTTTTAAGGTGAAATCTTCACTTTGGTTTACCATTTGAGAATCGCGCGTTTGAATAGGAGATAATACGCCAAAATCTTCACTTTCAATTGTCGTTTTTGCTAACGCTTCGTAAAACGAATCTAAAATTTGTTTTGCTTGCGCAAATATTTCTTCATTCATTATATCACATATCAATTCAAACTTATTTAAAAACATTTAGGATAAAACTATTCTGTAACTATATCTAAGTACTCAACAATGTTTAAATAGGTCTGTTACAGAATTACTTTAAAAAGGGGATTTCACATGGGTTTATTATCTAAATTTACAAAAAAAGAGTCAAATACTCAACAACCGCCTGTTGTACCAACAAAAAACGAAAATCAACAGTCGCAAAATGCACCGCAAAATACAAAAGAACCTGCCATTCCTGAATTACCACCTTTAGATTTACCTGATATTCACGAAGATTCACAAGCACCAAATTCAGAAAAAACTGAAAACACGGAAGCTTTAACAAATTCTCCGAATCCTACAGAATCGACTCAACTCGAACCCGAAAAACCACAAGGTGAGGATTTACCGCAGTTTGAACAGGATGTCAATGAATCAGAATTACCACAACCTGATGAGCAAGAAACTGACGATGAACATGCGCTTCCAGAATTAGATGAAGATGAAGTACCTCCAAAAGATGAATCCGAATTAACTGAATCACTAGATACTAATAACAAGTCACAACAAAACTCTGAGGAAACTCCAAAAGAGACTATTGTTAAAAAAAGAATTGTAGATACACGTCATCCAATTTTTATAGAACAACAACTTTATGGAGAAGTCTATAGTGATGTTACAAATATGAAACACGAAGTAGTTCAGATTCAAAAGTATGCAACGCTCTTAGATTCATTAAATAAAAATGTTGATACAAAACTCGAAAATTATAAATCATCACTTTCACAAATGCAAAAAAAACTATTGCAGATGGAAAAAAAACTATTTGAAAATAACATTGGGTGAATACTATGGAACAAGAAAAAATGCCAATTTATGTAAAAATTACAGATTATGAAGACGTGTTAGACACCGTTACACAATTAAAACAAAAACTGCAAGATGCAAAATCATTATTAGGTCAAATAACTGATTTAAAACATCAAGAAGATGCAGAGTTACAAAGTTGGTCAGACGGGTTAGCTGATGTCGAAGAAAAAATCCATCATTTTGACGAAGTACTTTTTCAACCAAATAAATAAGTGATTCAAAAATGGGCAAACAAAAAAAACGCACAAATAAAAAAACTGTACAGAAAAAAGAAGAATCAGTATACGTAGGAATTTCACAACCGGTTGAGGTTTATAAAAATCTATTAGGTACTTCAAAAGATGTTGTTGTCCATTTACACAAGTTAGAACAAATAAAAGCACTGCGTCAAGAAAAAGCACGGCTTCTCAAACAATTTAAAGCAACTATCAATTCAATCAAAAAAGACATTTCAATTATTGAAAGCGATATTCCAGAACAAAAACAACCATTATTTTCTCAAAAACAATCAGTTGTTGAAAAAGAAGAGCAACCAGTTCCAAAACCAAAAATTGAAACTGCAATTCAAAATCCTCATATCCAACACACATCGGATGATGTAACGCAACTTGAATCAGAATTAGCAGAAATTGAACGAAAATTGGCAAACTTATAACTTTTTACCAATTATATTTTATATTTATTGAGAAAAAAATCCTGAGTTTCTTTATACATTTCTTTTGTTCCTATATCAAACCAGTAACCCGTATGCACTATAGAATATACATCTTGTTCGTTGAGTAATTCTTGAATTAAATTTCCTGCTTTATCACCATTACCTATTTCAACTAAATGACGAATTACAGGAAGAGATGATTGCGGTAATACATAAAAAAGCATACTAATTAACGTAGATTGAGGTTGAGCAGGTTTTTCTACAAAATCAACTATTTTTTTTGATTCATCAATTGTTACAACACCGAATTCAGATGCATGTTCCAACGAACCCAAGTCATACAAACCAACAACTGGTGATTTTTTCTCATCAAATACATCAAGCAATTGTTGAAAATCAAAATCAGTGATGTTGTCTGCTCCTAAAACAAAAAAATCATCAAAAATGTTATACATATCAAGCGTATACAATATATCTCCGAGTGAACCTAGTCGATCTTCATTTGATGTCGTACCATCATTTACAATTGTGATTTCTTCAGCCCATTTACTTTGAGAAGCCCACTCTTCAAATTGTTTGGCAAACTTATCATTAGTAACTAAAAAATATTCATCAATTGCAACACTCTCAAGTTGTTCCATTAGATATTCAATCATCGGTTTTGAATTAATAGGTAAAAGATGTTTTGGTGTATTTTCTGTTAAAGGTAATAATCTAGTTGCATACCCTCCCGCTAAAATAATTCCTTTCATCGTACACAGACATCAATATTACTTATTTAAGAATGTTTTTGTAAAACAACAAACTCACAATACATTTAAAAATAAGTATCTATTTCAAAAAATATAACGTGCCGATGCCGGAGTGGTCAAACGGGGCGGACTCAAGATCCGTTGGCTTACGCCTACGCAGGTTCGAACCCTGCTCGGCACATTATTTTTTCCAATGACAGACAAAACACAGAACACAAAAAAATGGTTTGAAAAAAAATCAATATTTTTCTACCCACACACAATTCAAGGATACAGCATTACAGCATTATTCACATTATTTCTAATTTGGAGATTAATTGTTGCAAAATATGACCCGTACTTATTTATATGGGAATTATTGTTTGCAATCATAGTATATCAATATATTTCTAAAACATTTGCAAAAGAGTAACTTATTTTTTACCCCAGTTTTTGTGTAACGGTATTCCTTTTTTGAGAAGTATTTTTTTCAATTTTGGCCAGTGTTCTTGTGCGACAATATATCCAACACAATTTTTAGAACCGCATTTACAAATATGTTCATCCCAATTATCTAAATCGTAACCGTAATCATACGTTATTTCTTGACCTTTTTTTATTGGCTTTATTGCTTTTATCCAGATTTCTTGTGCGTCTTCATCAAGTTCTGCTTCTGCATTTGGACTACAAGAATGATTAAAATATTTTGTTTTATTATACCAAACATTCCCATCTATATCATATGTATTATTTAACGTGAAAATATACACTGCACCATGTGAGTTATCTTCTCGTGATTTTTGTAAAACTTCTTCTGCACGTTTATCAGATTCTTTTTTTGTTATATATTCTCCAATATATTCAATTATAAACTCGCCTTTTTTAATATCTTTTTTTGCAATAACACCCTTATTATGAATGGATGAACGAATAACTTTTATCTTTGGATTGAAAAAGTGCGAAATTTTTTTTTTAATTTTTGGATGCATATCACAAGAAACACATCGTCTCTTTTAAAAATCTTACGAACATTTCTAAAGAAAACTATTGAAA
>CAZUXP010000031.1:0-11220 GCA_964624275.1 uncultured Methanosarcinales archaeon | reverse complement strand
AACTTTTTCTAAGACATCAATTTGTTTATAATTACAATATTGAGCTGCAACAAGCATCGGTAACACAAATGTATATCTCGCCGTTTTATATGTATACATTTGCATAATTTCATCTTGCGAAGTATTTGATTCATAACTTAACTTTAAGTCTTGCATTTGTCCAAGACCTGTATTTATTAACTCAGTCGCAAATATTTTTACTATCTGTGGATGATCAGCAACAAGGTCGTTTGCTAAAAATATTGCAATATCGGATAAACAAATTGCCTGACCAATACCATAATGCTTTGTTTTTTCTGCTGCATATTGTGTATGAATAGTTCGTGAACCGCGACGCATTATATCGTTATCCATGATATCGTCTTGAATTAAGAGTGCAGCGTGATATAACTCAATAGCACATGCGATTTTGATTACATCTTCATCGCAGACATTCCAATAATTGCATAATTCGATTATGAGACTTGCGCGAATCATTTTACCACCCAAAATAAATGGAAGCAGTTTATATTTAATATCTGGGGCAAAAAATAATTTTGTTTGAGATTTCTGTATTAAAAATTCAGACAAGAATTCCGATACCAATACATGATTTTTTCGTAATTGCTCTTTTATATCCATTCTATACACACTCGTTTTAATCCGTAATATAATATTTGGAGTTTTGTTGGTTTAACTTTTTGTTCAAAAATAATAAACGGATCCTTATAAATCTTTTTTGCAGTCCATTCATACGAATCACTTGCCGTTGCAATCGAAACTCGATAGCGATACGGAATATGTCTAAAACCTTTCTTCGCGTTTTGTTGTATTTCCAAATACGAATCTATTTGTGCACGAATGCATTTTACAAATTGATTATTATTTTGCAAACATTCTTTTTTTGCAAACGAATTAAGACCATATTTACGTAATTCAGTTTGTGGTATATATTGTCTTTGTAAAGATAAATCTTGGGCAACATCTCGAATCATATTAATATATTGAAATGCAAAACCTAGGTCTTCTGCATACGAATATGATTTTTTTGGTAAATCTAAAATTTTTGCCATGAATAATCCAATAACTTGTGCTGAACCATAAATATATTCACACGTTTCATTCATAGTTTGATACACATGTTTTTTTGTGTCCATTTTCATTGAATCAAAAAACGCATCAACCCATTTTTGTTCAAAAGCATATTTTTGTTGTAATTGCACAAATCTTTTTATAACTTCTCTTGTTTGAGAAGAAGATTTTCGTAATTCTTTTTTGTATTCAGTTTGAAACTTTGTGAATTCCGTTATATTCTGAGGCATACTATCAACATAATCATCTGCAACTCGAACAAAAGCATACAGAATTATTATGTCATCTCGAATATTTTTGGGAAAAAAAAGTGAACTTGTATAAAATGTTTTACTCCCTTTTGCAAAAATTTGTTTTGATTGAGCCATGTTCAATAGATTCAAATATGCGTATTTATAAATTCTTTTTTTCTAAAATACTCTCAAACACTGTTTGAAACTTAGGTAAATCATATATAGTTACTTTTTTTTGTTGAGAATATTTTTTTGAAATCTTTTTTGAAGACACAAATATGTGTGTCGGTTTATCCATCGTTTGATGCAAAACAGATTTGTATGCCTGGTGCAAAACGCTAAATGTTGTCAATGGAACACAAGAATATCCAAATGTTCGTTTTTTGTGAATCTCACGAAATATTTTAATTGGAACAAGAATTGAAAAACTTAAATACGAACAAAGTTTTCGATAAACTGAACCATACAAAATTGGTTGAATCAATACTATCTGACTCACATTTTTCTGAAAAGAAAGATCAATTACAAGATTTGCACCCAAACCACTTCCAACTAGTAGAATATTTGAATGTCGTTTTGCAATTAATTTTAAAAATGTCAGTAACTGAAACTCATAATCTTGATACGCAAATGATAATAATTCTCCACTGTGAGTTCCATGGCCTAGTAATCGTGGAACGTATACAGAAACAGATGATTTTGTTTTCACATTCTCACTCAAATCCATAAATTCTTCAGGACTTGAACTTATATCATGGACGCAAATAATCGCGGTTTGAGAATTTGTTTGATGCACAATTTCTTTAGAATAAATATAGCTAGGGTTCATCTTGAAAAATTAGTTTATGATGCAAGACAACTCTGCAAAATCTTTTAAGGTATAATCTGCAAATTCCTCTTCATCACCAGTTGGACAACCAAATGGATAAAATATGGATTGACAACCAATCGTCTGCGCAGGTTTTAAATCAGATAATTTATCCCCGATTATATGAGTTATCAAACCATGTTGACTAAGTTCTGCGTAATTCTCATCATTGGAAACACCTAAAGTTGATGGTTGACCATAAATATAAGTGAACACATCAGAAGCACCAACAATATGTAACACACCACTGATTATGTCTGTTCGAACACCAGAAACTATTGCAATACTAAAACATTTGTCTTTGAGTTTTCGCAATTCTTCTATAAGCGTTTGATTCAAAAAATCAGTTTTATGTGTGTTTGCAACTAAGTACATTGCAAACTGAAAAAGATTTGTTGCAATTTGTGTTTGAATTTGTGATCCAGAAAGCGTTATTTCATCTAAATTCAAATCAGTTTGAGTGATGTGTATGTCAGACTTAATTCCTGTTAATTTTTCTACTGCATCATTGTTAACAGAATATAATTTTTCGTTTTGAGCATGCATTTTTAAAGTTGGAAGAGAGGTTTGTAAAATTTGTGATCGAATCTTGTTTACCTTGTCAATCATTAATTGTGGACAAAGTGTTGCACCAAAGTCAACTACAATAATTTTTTGAATTGGTCGAGAAGCCATAAGATTACAGAAACATACAAACATTAATAAAGGTTTTTATCCAAAAAATACGTAATGAAGCTCAAAATAACTGCTGAAGAAACATTAATAACACTCATTTTTATAATTTTATATATATTAATTGGAAACGCACGATCTGTACAAGAAAACCCATTTATACCTGGTGCAACAATTGCATTTAATATGATTATTCCCGTTGTTGCGGGTGCAGTGGGAGGAAGATATGTTGGTGCATACGTTGGTTTTTTTGGTACTCTGTTAGAATCACTCACACCCGCAGGATCAATTTATACAATGCTTGCGATTGTTCCACACACGATGATGGGATATACAGCAGGAGTTTTAAAAAAAACACAGCATATCCATGTTGTTATTTTAGCACTCGTATTAGGACACATACTTAATTTGATACTTTTTACAGTTTTTAACCAAATACCAATTGGTATTTTCACAAATATATCTTTTTGGATGGGTCTTGGATACGAAATAATATTAGGTTCAATTGGAATTATTATAATATATTACATATACAAAATAGGTTTTATAAAAAATGGGGCTCTCGACAAATAAAAACGTGTGGATTATATTAAGTATTATTTTATTCATACTTATTTGTGTTACTACAATTTTATTTTATTTTGCTGATATCTTTGTAACTATTATAATTGGTTTTATACTTATCTTAATTTCTGAAACAATCAGACGTGACTTTATTTCAAAAATGGAAAAGAAAAAACATCCGCTTTGGAAAAGAAGACTGTATGCTATCGGTTTGAGTGTTTTTTGGATTTTCACAATATTTCTTTTGATTAGTATTCAAATCAATGATATCACGCAACTTGTTATTCAAACTCAACAAAATCCTGATATTGGAAGTAATATTTTTAGAGAATATAGAACTTATATTCCAACTATTTTTGGCCAACCAATTGTAACAACAAGACAAGTTGAAAATTTTGAGGAAAGTATGTTTAACATTATATCGACTATTATTTCAAAGATTACTTTTTTTATGTTTAGTGGAATACTCATCATCCCGTTATTATTTTACCTGTATTATAAAAAACGAAAAGAAATTTTTCGATTTATTTATCAATTAGTTCCAAAACGTTTTAAAAATGCGTATAAACGAGCAACGAATGTAATTTCAGTAAAACTCTTTGTTTTTTTCCACGCAAAACTTGTCGAAAGTATTGTTGTTGGAAGCATTTGTAGTTTGGGATTTTATGTTGTTGGAATTGATGGATGGTTATTTTTAGGAATTTTTGCGGGAATTTTTAATATTGTACCCTATATCGGGCCAGTTATTGGAGGTGTTCCAGCAATACTTACAGGGTTTTTAATTAGCGACTATGCCGCATTATTTGCATTTATAACTGTGATAATTGCGCAATTGGTTGATAATTTATATCTTATCCCATTTATGATTTCACATAAAGTTCGAATTAATCCACTTTTAGCAATAATCATTATTTTAATTGGGTATCAACTTGTAGGAATTTTAGGCATGGTATTTGCTGTTCCAATCTACTTCGTTTTTAAAATAATACTTCGCGAATCATACAATCAACTTGTAAAAATGTATGGATATGAATAATACGCACTTTACACTAGACAACTATGCAAGAAGTCTTTATATATCTCTAAGAAAACCTTTATTTTAAGAGGTGTTAATAACAATGGGACAGAGATATTTTAGCCATCCAATTGACAAAATAAAACGATTGGTATTAGAAAAACAATACAGTGAAGAGTTTAGCGATTTGTTTTGGAAAAAAACAGAAGAGCTACATATGCTCTAATGCTTCTTGTATTGCAGGCTGGATTGCTTGCACTTCTTCTTTAAACATTCTCCCCAGTTTTGCAAACGAGTAGTCACCTGTATTTGGGTTTTGCACTTCTCGAGAAAGCTGCAATTTTGGAGTTCCGTCATTATACGAAAACACGCTTACAATAATCTTGCTTGTTTCAAACTCAATTTCTTTTTTGTACAATTCTTTATCTAAACTTTTATCAAATGCCATTGTGTTTTGATGTAATGTTGACGTGTTTATAAGTATTTTGGGTAAAAAAAGAGTATTATTACTTAAATACTACTCAAAATTTTGTCACAACACATAAATATAACTTATATCATACTTATTAATTATGGGTGTTGAATTTGAAAAAGCATCAATTATTGTAATTTCAGGACTATCAGGAGGAGTAATAGGTGCATGGATGTCTCAACTAATTGAGAATCCAACAATTTTCGCCTTCAGCATTACATTTGTAGGAATAATAAGCATTTTAGTCATTATATACTTTTTCTTAAGAAGCATCAAACATAATAACGAATAGAATATATGTAAAATTTACTCTTTTTAAGGAGCAAAAGATTTATAAATTTCGTATGCAACCCTAAAATATGAGCTTTTATATTTTAGAAACAAAACTACCATCTAAGATTGGTTCTCACAACAGATTCTTAGTTCAAAATAACGCTGACGGTTTAGGTAAAATTGTCGCTACTGAATTTTATAGAGGATCTGATTCTCACAGTCGTTGGAGTCAACCCGTAGATGATTCATACATATTTGGATATTCACAGGATGGGGAGCATACACTAACTCTTGAACCAACTATCGGATATATTCCAAGTTTTGTAAATCATAGAGAAGGTTCAAAAGAAGTTGTTGCTGATTTTAGAGACGTTGACCGTCAGGAAGTAGAAAAAATATTAAAATCAAATGGATAACTCCTCACTCTTTTTTCTTTAAGATTGGTTTTGCATTCTTGCATTTAGGATATTCTGAGCAACCTAAAAACTCACCATAAAATGATTTTCGTCTTTGCATGGTTCCAACTCCGCATTTCTCACACTTCTCACCTTCACCAGGTGCTTTTTCAGTGGATTCACTTACTTGAGTTTCTTTTGAATCAGGATTAATAGAATGTTTTTCCCATTTGCCTTTAGGTCTTTTAATTAAAATTGTTGGCCAACCATCATCATCGAGTTCATCGACATTTGGTTTAATTTTCACACCATTTGGTAAAGCATACGTTTCTTTTATTTCTGGATAATCTGCAGATGCAATAAAAAATCCAAATTTACCCTTCATAATTCGAAGTTTCGTATCAGTTTTTGGAGATATTCCAACGTAAGACTCAATATCGCGAGACTCTCTTGTTGCAGACAAGAGTTCTTTTCCAACTTCTGGTTCTTTTAGTTTGAAATCGGTCAGAATCTCAGTTAAAACATTTTGCGCATGGTCTAAAACTTCTTGAGGTTCTTTTATTTTTTTTCGAATTAACTCCATTTCGTATTCAATATCACGCGTTAGTTTTGCATCAACAATTTTTGGACTATATTTTTCTAAAACTTCACAAGTCGAAATCCCAATTTGTGTTGCCTGAATAGACTTTTCGTTCACATATCCGCGATCATATAAATTTTCTACTATTGCAGCTCTTGTTGACTTTGTTCCAAGACCTTGCTTTTCAAGTTCTTTAATTATAGATGAGGCAGTATAACGTTTAGGTGGTTTTGTTTCTTTTTCATCACACAAAATTTTTTGAATATCAACTTGTTCATCTCTTTCAAACGCTGGAAGTGTTACTTCTTCAAAGATTGCATATTTACCATATGCTGTGTGCCAACCAGGTTTAACCGTCCGACTTCCTTTTGTCACAAATGGTTCCAAGGATATATCAAATGTCACTGTCATCGTTTCACGTAATGCATCTTCACTAAATACCGCTAAAAATCTTCGAACAATCAAATCGTATAATTTATACTGTTGCTGACCTGTTTTATCATCAGGTATATTTCCCGTTGGATAAATAGATGGATGAGCATCATCCGTTTTTTTTCCTTCTTTTGGTCGAAGTGGTTTTTGTAATAAATCTTGAATAACTTTTTCATACGGTTTTTGTCGAAGTAATTGCGTTAAAATTGTTTTAAATCCTAATTCTTTGGGTAATTTTTGTGAAGATGTTCGCGGATATGATATTGCACCTGCGATATATAAATCTTGTGCGAGTGATAATGTTTGTTTTGGCGTGAATTTTAAGACGCGGTGTGCTTCTAATTGAAGTGTTGTTAAATCAAATGGAACTGGAGGTTTTTGTATAAACTCTTTTGCTGAAACATCAGTTACAACTGCTTTTTTTGTTGTTTTAATAGTTTCATAAATAGTTTTTGCTTTTTCTAAATCAAAAAATTTATCACCTGTATGTTGAGCTTGAATAGTATTTGCATTTTTTAATAAATCTGCATAAATTTCCATATATTTTTTAGGTTTAAATGCCAAAATTTCTTTTTCCTTATCAACAAGTATTTTTAAGGCGGGTCCTTGAACTCTCCCACTACTTAAAATTTTAAATTGACCTGCTTTTCGAATCGCACTTGATAATGCACGACTCAAATTAATACCATAATACCAATCAAGTTCATGTCTAGTTTTACCTGCCAGTGCTTGACCCCAATCTAGAGTTTTGAATTTTTGTTCATATGCTTTAATTAAATCAGGTTTTGTTAATGTTGAAAACTTCATTCGGTTTGCATCTTTTTGTTTACATGCGTATAATACACACATTAACCCAATAACTTCACCTTCAATATCATAATCAGTTGCAACTGTAAATTCAGATGCAGATTTTGCAAGTTTTTTAATTACCGAAACATATTTAGACGTAAATGCCGCTTGTTTATTGACTTTAGATGATTCTTCCCATTTTAAATTAAAAACAGGATAATTCCAACCTTTTTTTGATTCTGTCTCTGTTACTGTATATAAATGACCAACTGCACACGCAATCACAATATCTTTTTTTTTATGCGTTAATTCAAAATACGAAACTTGACCTTCTCGTTTTTGAATTGGTTTAGAATCTGCTAGACTTTCTGCAATCTTTTTTGCTGCAGATGGCTTTTCTGTAATGATGAGTTCGTATGACATAAAATGAGAATAAACTGATACGTTTTAAAAAGTTTTAGGATAAAAATTGAAAAATATTACGGTTTAAAGAATTTTTTCGTATCAGAAAGCCGAGAATGAAAAAACGTTTTAAGTAAATTAATCGGAAACGAAAACACATCTTCAATAATACTGATAAAATAACCAAAATACCTTTGTAAAGGTAAAAATTGCGGATGAACTAAATCGGGTATTTGTTTAATTAAATTGACATGTTCAACACCAATTTTTCCATAATACAAATCTTTAATATTTCCACCTTTTTTTAAAAATGCGTGAATCAAATAATAACCCTTTAAATACACATGATCTTTTGTAAACGCTCCAGGTTGTTCAGTATCTGTCATACCTCGTTTTGCACGCAGTGTTAAAGTCCACGCTTGCTTTGGTTTGAAATATTTGAGAAGTTTTGTATATGTTTCTCGAAATGAAGATGTTGAAGCATACTGAATTGCGAAAACTCGACCAGCATACATTTTAAATAAACGCGGATTCATACAACCATGTATTTCTTGATTATAAAGTGCTAATCCTTCTTCAGTTGGTAAATATCCTGGAAGACCTTTTGCAAATAGACTATAAGGTTGCGCAAGTCCATTTTCAACTCGCAAAATGTGTGTTCCAATTTCATGTACAACAAGTTGACGCATGAATTTTTGTGTAAATCGGGAATTTTTTTTAATATAGAGTGTTTTAGTCTTTCCATTTACAGCAGCATTTGCAACCATATCTTTTGTCTTTATTTTCCATTGAATTCCGTATTTCACAAACGCAGTTTGAAAATACGCTTTTATCATTTTTGTTTCAAATGTTTCACCCTTATCAGATTCAGTTTTTAGCGTAATAAGTGATTCTGCTTTTTTCATAAGACGTTTATCTGGTTTACCATATAATTCAACAGAATATTTATAAAAATCATCCGTTCCAACAGACTCTATTATTTTTAAACGTAATATCGTATCATCACGTTTTTTTTGTAACAAAATACCCATGACCGATTCGTCAAACTTCATACGATTTAATCGTGCGTATATTTTTTCAATATCAGTCTTTCTTTTTTTTCTGTACGTAAACTGAGGATTATATGTTTGTGATTGAAAGAATTTCTTTTTTTCTCCAATTACATTTTTAGGAGTAATAGAATGTAAAACTGAAATATCTGTTGCAATTTCAGTAAGACGTTTATCAATTTTATTATAATATGCAGGGTTTTTTTTTTTATTCATACTATTACGTATAAGAAATAATAATATTTATAAGTTTATGGAATTTATGGGCTTCATCCAAAAAATAATTTTAGAGAAGATACGCACCTTACAATAAAATCAGAAAATTCAGTGATTGCTGAACAATTATATTGTTCAACACCGTTAGAAGACGTAACTTTCCAACGATTGTCTGCAACTGAATTTTTGTAATTACTCATAGCGGGACTCTTGAGTGAAATTTTCGTGCGTATTTTATCCGATGACGTTATTTTTGGATGAAGCTGAATGTATGATTACAAGGTCTTTTTGTAATATTGCAATTGCATCAGTAATTGAGACTAACTCTTGTATGCCCGTTTGCATATTTTTTACCATAACTTTTTGTTGTTTTAACTCATCATCTCCAACTAAAATCGCAAATGGTATATTATACTTATTTACAAAATCTAAATTTTTTTGTACACTTCGCTTTTGCATATCCAAGTCAATATTAAATCCAGCATCACGAAATTTGTTTGCTAATTTTAAACCTTCATTTAAATTTTCAAACGGAATGATAAATGCTTGAACAACAGTTTTTTTCTGCTCTTGATCTTTAAGTACTTCAACTAAGACATCAATACCAAAACTTGCGCCAATTGCAGGCGCTGCTTCTTTTGACTGTGTTAAATTCTGTATCATAGTATCATACCGACCACCAGAACCAATAGATGATGTTACAGGTGAATCTCTAACATATGCCTCCCAAATAGTTCCCGTATAATATGATAAACCACGTGCTAATGTTACACTAAATTCAACATTTTGACAACCTATATTTTTAAGGTATGAAAAGACTTCGTCTAATTCTGTAAGACCAACCGAATCTGGTATTTTTACTCGTATATCTTCTAAAGAATTTTTCTGTATTATTTCAAATAATGTTTTAATAGAAGATCCAGATATACCTTTTTGTATTAATTCTTTTTTGACATCATCTTCTCCAATTTTGAGTAATTTGTCTACTGATAAAATAACACTTTGATGTGAATTTGTTGGGATTTTTGCATAATCCATTACTTCGCTTAAGAGTTTACGATTATTTACCTGCACATAGCCATTTAGAGTAAATTCTGTAAAAAATTTTTCATACAGCGAAATTAATTCAGCATCAACTGCTAAAGATGAAATACCAACAACATCTGCATCACATTGATAAAACTCTCGAAATCTCCCTAATTTTATTGGACCATTACGCCAGACTTTGCCAATTTGATATCGTTTAAATGGTTTTTTTAATTGAGGATTTGATGCAATAACTCTTGCAAAAGGAACTGTTAAATCGTATCGTAAACCAAGTTCTCTATTTGCGTTATCTGTGAGTGTAAAAATTTCTTTTAAGATTTCCTCTCCGCCTCCGAATTTATTTGCAAGTGTTTCATACATCTCAAGACCGGGCGTTTCAAGTGGATTATATCCATATTTTTCAAAAAGATTCGTGA
This sequence comes from uncultured Methanosarcinales archaeon, assembly GCA_964624275.1. Lineage (GTDB taxonomy): Archaea > Nanobdellota > Nanobdellia > Woesearchaeales > DATGWN01 > CAZUXP01. Next base: position 726 of record CAZUXP010000031.1, on the reverse strand, counting down.
CTGATTGAATTATTTTGTTTTGCAAGATTTTTTCTTCAGGAAGATAATCTTTTGTTCCTTTAACTGTTCGAAGTTCCATTTTGTATAATACACAGTTATAATATATAAAGTTTGAGGATTTTTTGATGAAAGTAGTTTATAACTAAGATTTGAACAAAAACGCCTTCAAAGGGGCTCGAACCCTTGACCTCACGGTTAACAGCCGTGCGCTCTACCTACTGAGCTATGAAGGCATTTTAATTCTTGAACTAATGGTACATTTATAAAGTTTTCTTTTAAAATTTCTTAATTTGCAAACATTTAAATTTCAACCCTTATTCACCAACCTATGAATAAAATTCAATCACATCCTGTTGATTTAGGATTTTACTTAGCCTTTATACCGCCAAAATCTATTGAAGTCATTTTACAAACTGCATTTCAATCATTCCAAGACTATCAGTATCCTTCTGAATCAATTACACACATACAATCGGCAATGCTAACTCAACCACCTCAAAAATTTTCAGACATACGTTATACGCAAAATCTTCAACAAACAATTAGCGAAATGTGTCATAATCAAAAATATACAAGCATATTTCTCAAATCCTATGTAAGAAGCTTAAGAGAAACGCTTACTGATAGTTTATTTCAAAAAAAAACACTTTATAATGTAACTGATTTTGAAGAATATGTGCTATCCTATATTCGGTTCACACCTAAGTACCTTGATGCAGGAGTTTT
>CAZUXP010000030.1:2731-11573 GCA_964624275.1 uncultured Methanosarcinales archaeon | reverse complement strand
GAGCAGACAGCTCGGTAGATGTCGACGTTCTGGGTGTCGTAGTAGTCGCTGCCATCGTTCAGGTAGACGGTCCAGGCACGAGGTGTTGAGTCAATTTTCTCCGTTTTTGACCAATAAAGTCCTCCTGAATGCGTATCTACAAAACCTAAACCTTCAATATAATCATTTGCATATCTATTATCATACTCCGAATAATACGACAAATGTTCAGGAATTAATCTTCGATACTCTTTAATATTTGGTAAACTCCAATCACTTCTTCCAGCTAAACTCAACTCATCACAATAATCAACTGCTTGAGTCCAATTTACTCCATTTCCATCGACAGATAAATACCCGCTCCAATTTCGCTCCATTTGTAAAAAAAAACTACAAGTAAGATACGCATTCCTAGTTTCCCAATCAATTTCTACTTAAAAACTCATTTCACAACATTTATATATAAATACATATATACTTATATATAAAATGATACAAAGCGAAGTAATCCATTATCCTAATTTGAAGACCGTGCTCTATGTAGAAGAAGTACTAAAAAATGCAGAAGGCATTCTTACTCGTGAAGAAATCAAAAGACGACTTCCAGTTAAAATTATGCATCAGACATTAAATGTTATTCTAGAATATTTTGAAAAGAGAGGTTTAATTGTAGATAGACGAAAAGGCGTATTATGGACATACAACCCAAGCTCAAAGCTTCAAAAAGCAATCGATGAAGGTATGGAATTGTGAAATTTAGTGATAAAAGAGTTAGAGTTATTCTTTCAAAAGAAGCAACAGAAGAATATACTGTGTTAAATGAAATTGTCGCTAAAGAAATTCAAAAAAAGATTTCGACGTCCCATCACCAATCAATACTTCGCTCAATTAAGCGAGTTAAAGAACTGCTTAAAGCAAATCCCTTTGCAGGAGATAATATTGAAAAAAAGAAGATTCCAAAAAAATGGGTCAGAGATTTAGACATAACAAATCTTTGGCGAATTGAGTTATCAAATTATTGGAGAATGTTATACACAATCAGATCTAATGAAGTTGAAGTAATCAATTTTGTATTACACATTGTTGATCACGATGAATATAACAAAATTCTTGGATACAAGAAAAAGTAGTCCTCTGTTTCAATCTTAAATGTAGAATAGTACACCTTCTAATGTACTGAGGACTCATTTCAGGGAAAAACCGCGAAGCCTTTCACGCTTCGCTTTTCAAATAACCCAATCACCTAATCGTTCCACACCGAGCAGACAGCTCGGTCGTTGCCGTTGTTCTGGTTGCCGTAGTCGTCGATGCCATAGTCCAGGTAGACGTCCCAGGCACGAGGAGTTGAATCAATTCGCTCAGTTTTTGACCAATACACTTACATTGGAGATAGAAATTATGCTTACATTCCCTTTTTAGGATTAATTAATAAAGAAAGAAGTACACTGGACACAAACCAACTGAAAACGCAACATTTTAAAAGAATAGCAACATACACATATGTAAGGGTAACGCCCAGGTATGTGTTGTTGTGCCCTGAGGTGCAACGTAAAAACAAAGCCTGGTTCCTTATTTTTTAAAATTTACATTTTTCTGTTTTTAGATGTTCTTGGATTATCTTTACAAAATCAGCATTATCTAACTCATATTTTGCACTAAAAGCACCACAAATAAAATCAACTGCTTGAATACCTCTCTCATCTTCAGAACGAACATGTTTAATTGAAGCTTTAATGAATTCTCCCTGTTCTGAAATCAAATTAAGAATATATGTACTTAAATCGTCTCTTACCAACTTGTTAGTTGAACGCTTATCAAAAATAATTTGAACATTCTTTTCATCTAATATCGCTTCCTCAATAATCAATTTTGATAGATAATGGTACAATTTGTCTTTTTTCTCTGTTAGCTTATGGTAAATTGTCGATTTATCAACAATTAATGTTTGAATATCAAACTCACACTCATTTAGCTTTTTCAAACCTTTTTTCTTAATAGTTTGACTTGAAGAATTCCAATGAAGCTCATTAATCTTCTTTTTAGATTTTGGAATAGTGTCCCTAAATTTTCGAAGACATCTTCTGATTTTGATAGGATTTTTTGTTATAAGCAAAGAAATGATAAAATACTTTGAACTATTTTCACTAAATCCTAAGTCACCTGATTCATCAATAAATATTGTAATCATTCTATTAAAATTACAAATAAGCTATGATTTATATAAATATCCTTGTAAATAGTCCTGTGTACAACACCTCAGATAACCACAATACGTTCATTTTTGTTCTGATGTATTAATGACTCATTTCAGGGAAAAACCGCGAAAGCCTAACGCTTTCGCACAAATAATCAAATAACCCAATCACCTAATCGTTCCACACCGAGCAGACAGCTCGGTTGTTGCCGCCGTTCTGGTTGTCGGAGTAGTCGTCGCCATTGTTCAGGTAGACGTGCCAGGCACGAGGAGTTGAGTCAATTCTCTCCGTCTTTGACCAATATAATCCGCCAGGTTCATCTCCTGAAGTAAATTGAAACCCTAAATTCTTCCAATATCCATTATCTGTAGCTCCATAATAAGAAAATTGACTCATATCATTTTCAGGCATAAGTCGACGATATTCCTTAATATTTGGTAAGGACCAATCGTTTCGTCCTGCTAAATCTAGCTCATCACAATAAGTGAGTGCTTGGGTGTAATTAATACTACTATCATCTCCCTCATGATCTTGCCAACCACTCCAATTTCGCTCCCAGCAGATATTAGTTACCTTATATAAAACAGTACCTTCTCCACAGCCATTTACTTGAAATTAAGTCTCGAAAAGTAATTTAAAACAGTTTTTAGATAAATACATAATTTTAGGACTATATGAATACTGTTTAGGTAAAATTTGAATTTTCTCTTTAAGCTTTTCTAATTCTGTACTTTCGATAGACTCGGAAAATTTACACTCAAATACATCAATACCATTTCCACTTTTTGCCAAGATATCAATCTCAACACCTCGAAAGTATGAACCAATCTCTTCATACCTTTTTTTCAATGTAACAATACATATTTTTTCAAACGCAAAACCAAAATATCTTGGTAATTTCTGCTTAAGAATTATTTTTTGTATTTTTGTATCAGAAAGGTTTCGCATCTCAGTGCCAAAAATTTCAAACCAAAAAGAAAGAAAAAAGTCCTGAATAATATATCTTCTATTTTTTGAATTTTTTTTATCAAAAAATGACTTGATTTGTTTAATCACGCCTATTTGTTCAAGAGTAAACAGATATTTTGAAGTAGAACTTTTTTCAATACCAGAGATGTCTACCAATTCATTTAATTTTGTTTTACCAGCACCTATTGCTTGTAAAAGAACGAAATAATTTCTAATTTCTCTTACTTCTTCTTTTAATAAAAATTTTACCTCATCATGAAAAAAACTTCTTTGTTCAAAAAAAAATCTGCTAAAATTAGTTTCATATGATATATCTTGATTAATTTGTTCTAAATAATACGGGACACCTCCAAATGTTGCATAATATTGTAACAATTCTTTTTTATCTTTTATTTTATGTAAAAATTCTTGAACTTCAGATAAAGATAATTCTTCTAAATGAATACTTACTGTTCTTCTCCCATATAGAGGTGCTTTATATTCAAGTAGATCAGACATTAGAGATGATGAACTTCCACAAAGGATTAATTTTCCTTTTTTAGGTTTAATTACTTCATCATAAATTCTTTGAAAATGTGATGGTATTGCAGAGTCTTGTGCAATAAGATATGAAAATTCATCAAAAATAAAAATAAATCCAATTGGAAGTAAGTCTTTAATTTGAAAAAAATACTCAAACCAAGAATCTGATTTTGCCCGTTGAAATAAATCATTATTGTAAAAATTTGCCAATGTTTTTTTAAAATAGTCTAAATTTTTTAGAGAGGGTTCTTCAAAAAATTGAAAATAAAGAGCATTTGTGTTCTCTATACTTTTTTTTAATAATGTGGATTTTCCTAATCTTCGTCTTCCATAGAGAATGAGAAGTTCTGCCTTTTTAGATGAAAGCACATCTTTTACGATTGCAAGTTCTTTTTTTCTTCCAATAAAAGTCATAGTAAAGAGATGCAGTCACCTATTTATATATTTTGTGGGAAGTTAAGTATAATACTTTAATGACAACAAAATTTTGACGCTTTCAAATTATCAAAGTTTCAAATCACCTAATCGTTCCACACCGAGCAGACAGCTCGGTTGCTGTCGCCGTTCTGGCCGTTGTAGTAGTCGTTGCCACTGTTCAGGCCGACGATCCAGGCAGTCGAACCTTGGGTTCGCTCAGTTTTTGACCAATATAATCCTCCGGAATGCGTATCTACAAAACCTAAATCTTCAATATAATCATTTGCATATCTATTATCATATTCTGAATAATACGATAAATGTTCAGGAATTAATCTTCGATACTCTTTAATATTCGGTAAAGACCAATCTGTTATACCGGCCAAACTAAGATTATCACAATAATCAACTGCCTGTGACCAATTAACCGCACCATCACCATCGTGATCAAAACCAGAACCTTTAAATCCACTCCAATTTCGCTCCCAACAAATATTAGTTACCTTATCTAAAACAGTACCTTCTCCACAGCCATTTATTTGGTTTTATTAAGAAACTATATAAAAAAACTAATCTACTCTTTTTACATCTTTTTTATTTGACAAATAATTTTCTTTAGAAATGGTTGATTTTCCAATACGTCTTTCAGCATCTTTTCTTGCATTACCTGCAACCTGACCACCTTCTTTAGCAGATTGTTTACATTCATCAAACCCTTTAGAATCCCGTTCTTTTGTGATTTCACTTGTTGTTTTTTCACCAAGCATTGTAAAAATTAGCTCTAAGTCAGTCATATGATCTCTCAAGTTCTGACTTGACTTTTTTGAGAGGTTTTTGAACTGTTTATATTCAGCAGGTGTCATTCCAAAAGTTGCATTTGATATTTCTGCAGTTAAAATGGCAAAGTCTTTTTGAGAATTAACTCCTCTTTCTTGCCATTCTTGAGTTAGATTTTGTCGTATGGCTATTCCTCTGAGCCTTTTATCTATCCAGTCTTTAGAGTAGCCTTTAGCTTCATATAATGCTTTCATTCGCTCTTGAGCGAGTTCGGGGTCTTCTATTTCTTGAATTCTCTCATATCCTACTTGTGCAAGCCATTGTTTGAAAGGTTCTGCGTTTTTAGAGGATATAGATTGAATGAGTCGGAATATACCTTTAGTATTCCAACATTGCATTATTTGACTTCCTCCTTTAGTTTCGAATTCAAAACCAAGGGGGGGTACATTTTGTACCCCTCCTTTGAATTCTTTATTGAGATACTCATCTCTTTGCCTTAATCGCTTAAGATACTGAGAAGGATCATTTGAATCTGTTAGTACTGATACTATGTCTTTAATAACAAACCACCATTCATCATTAAACCATGTTCTTCTGATATTTTTATCTTCAAACACAATTAATGCATCATCTTTCTTACTCATACATGTAGAATACTTTGTTTATTTATAAACTCTTTTTCAGTAGTTGTCCAGTGAGCGATGAGAAAACAAAGGCGAAGCCTTTCAAGCTTCGCTTCCAAATAATCAAATTACCCAATAACCTAATCGTTCCACACCGAGCAGACAGCTCGGGAGCAGTCGTCGTACTGGTAGGCGTAGGAGTCGTAGCCATAGTTCAGGCCGACGTACCAGGCAGTCGAACCTTGGGTTTGCTCAGTTTTTGACCAATAAAGTCCTCCGGAACCAGTATCTTGAAATTCCGAACCAAAATCACATATACTTCTCAGAGAAAGTATTACGCAAAGATGTAACTTTTCGGGAGTGTAGTTTACTTTTGTAAAAGGAGACATGTGCAATGAATTTTTCAGCTTTTTCAAATAAATCAGAAACATCTTCGTTGATGATAACAAAATCAGTGTAATATTGTTTATCAATTCGCTCTTTTTTTGCAAATGAGATTTCATCGTTTGTTAATTCAAACAAATCTCTTAAAAGCAAAATACTTGCAGTATGATTTTCAGATTTAATACCTACTTTAAAGAATAATGATAATAGTTCATTATACATACCATAATAAATCAAAGAAACAGCTTCTTCTAAAAGAGAATTATCATATACCAATTTTGCAGCCTTTATTGAATTTGCAGACTTTTTCTCATATGAACTTGCAATATTTTCATTTGGATCAATAAGTGAAAGTTTATTTTCGCGTACAATCTTTCTTAAAAAGGCACTATCTTTCATCCTGTAAATATAAAAACCTCTCTACATTTTGCAAAACAATGTGATTGTTTAGAATTTCTTTTCCTAATAAAGAATTGTTATCAAAATCCCCCATTTTAACAGAAAGTTTGTTTGAGAGTAGCTCTAAATCTTCCCTTGTTTGCTTGTTATTTGTTTCTACAAAAATATCAATATCACTTGTTTTTGTTTCTAATCCTTTTGCATAACTTCCAAATAGTATAACTAATTCATTGTTTTTTGTTATTTTTGCTATTTCTTCAGTAATCTTTCTTATCATAGGATTTTGCAAACATGCAAGTTTTTTATAGTGTTCTACAAAAAATTCGTAAATCTTTCGTTCAGGTGAATCTTTAAGAAAAAATTCTTTGTTCTTTCCTACTTCCTTAAAATCTAAGACATTTTCTTCAACGAGCGAGTTAAGAATTCTCATAGTTGTTGAAGGAGGTAAATTAAAATACTTTGCAATACTTCGTAAATGATTTGGACCTTTTTGCAAAAGGCCAACTATCTCAAAATCGTTTCTTTTTTGGAACATATGTTTCGTAAATGAAACAATCATTTATAAATTTTCCTTTTCAAATAATCAAACCAGCGAAAGCAAAGCTTTCGTGGCACAGAAAATCTTCGATTTTCTCATGTTACCCAATCACCTAATCGTTCCATACCGAGCAGACAGCTCGGCGGCCGTCGAGGCTCTGGGAGGCGTAGTCGTCGTTGCCATTTTCCAGTCTGACGTACCAGGCATGATCAGGAGGACTATTTGAAGTAATTTTTGCTTCAGTCTTTGACCAATAACTATTTTGATTTTCTACTACATCGTGAAATCCTAGATCTTCAATATATTCTTTTACCTCTAACAATTCACCTTCATCAGCATCATATGCAGCCCCTTCAGGAATTAACCGCCTATACTCTTTAATATTTGGTAAAGACCAATCAGTTCTTCCCGCTAAAGTTAACTCATCACAATATGCAAGTGCATCAGTCCAATTCAAAGTCCCCGATGAACTCCAATTTCGCTCCCAACAAATATTAATTACCTTATCTAAAACCGTGTCTTCTCCACAACCATTTACTTGAAATTGTGAGCTAGAAGCACTCATCATCACACCCCCACCATATGTTGCATCAGTTCGTGACAACCTCAAAAACTCACCAATATCTGAGTAATATACTGCTCCAAACACACTACTAATAACAAGCACGACAAGTAAGACACTTATTCCTATTTTTCTAATCAATTTCATTTTTGTAATTTCTCCAGCAAGTCATATGCAGATTTGTATATTGTCAAGCCAACGAAATTGAAAAATTTCGTGGTACAAAAAATCGAAGATTTTTTCGTATAATCTAAGTACCAAATTCAGTTCCTCCTCGAGCAGACAGCTCGGCGGCCGTCGGTGTTCTGGGTGTAGTAGTCGTCGCGATCGTTCAGGGAGACGAACCAGGCAAACCCACCGCTGTTATCAACAACATCTTCAGTTGTTGAACTCGTCCAATATCGTTGTTTTGATGCACTAATTTGATCGTAATTATCAAACACTGTTGAGCCACCTTGAACACCTCCTACAATAAACGGAATTTCATTCGAATTTATTTGACAATTTGCAACACCATCTGCATAACAATCACCATTCGTCAAATCTCGAATAAAACTAAATTCATTTAAGGAAGGCAAATACCAATCATCATGTCCACCTAACACTAAATCATCACAATATTGTATTGCCATACTCCAATTCATATAATCATCATTATCATCATCATATGTTGTATTATAATCAACACCCAAATCCTTTTGCCAGCATAGTCCAGTTAAAGTATGTAAAACCGTACCCTCACCACAGCCATCATCAACATAATATTCCAAACAACCACTTAAATCATCAGACCACAGGCATTCATGCGATTTCATATTATCTTGGCGCTCATAAGTTGTAAAAGTCGATTCTGTTGAAATATCTGTCCAAATAATATTTACATCTGGAACAGTGTCTTCAATAATTGAGTCAACGGCATTCGTACACGTAATTTGCACATTTCGACCCACACCTAATTGATGCGGAAATGTAATGTCAGTTGTTGCACACGGCAAACCATCAATCCAAACCTGTTCAATTCGCATAGAAGATTCATGATTATTTGAAAGTGTTAATGTTGTTCCTAAATCAGTTACTGCAATAGATGAAGAAGCAACTTTTTCAACCTGTAGTTCTAATGTTTTTTGCTGGTCTGAAACTCCTGAACCAAGACCGGGAATTCCACCTAAAACACCAACCACGATTAACGCAATGATAATAACAACAGCAGTAATAACTAAATATTCGGTTGCCGTTTGAGATTTCCTGAAAATCATAGAAAAACCTCCTGAGTAAAAAGCCCACCACGAAAACATAAAGTATGAACACTCAAGCAGAATTCGTGATGGGCAAATCCCAAACTGCAACTACTGCTAGTTACAGAACGTGAATTAAAGTGCGTCATATTCACACACCTCGTATATGAAAAATGTTAATGCGTTGATGCGTTGATGCGTTGATGCGTTGATGCGTTGATGCGTTGATGCGTTGATGCGTT
>CAZUXP010000030.1:0-2631 GCA_964624275.1 uncultured Methanosarcinales archaeon | reverse complement strand
GATGCGTCATAACATAAAATGCAGACTTTGAAGTTTATAAATCTTTTTGAGAGAAAAATTATTTTTTATACACATCATTCCAATGATTACTATCAACAAAAACTATGTGTTTTTGAATAATATCAACCATAAATAATAACATATAATTATCAGTTAAATGAATTCTTTTATATTCATTTAAAGATGTTTTAAAATTTTATACGTGTGGATTGTAAATTCATCACGAAATTTTATTTTAAGCAAGAATTGCGTCTTTTTTTCTGATTTTTTTTAACTTTTTTACTAAAATACTCGTTACATCAAAACTAAACATCTAAAACTCTCATCGTATAATCATCTAATTCAAATCTCACTTGTGTCATATTATCACAAAAGTTATCTATTGTGATTTTTATAACGATTTTTAAAAAATGATTGTGTAAAAATCATTTTGATATCAGTCATGCCAACCATAAGACATTTAAACCAAAACATAACCCTATATCATATGTCAGATTTATCAACATTTACTGGAGAAGAAAAAAAACAAGAACATGCAATTTGGGTTGAAAAATATAGACCTAATTCGTTTGATGAAGTAAAAGGTCAAGAAAAAATTGTTGAGCGATTAAAATCATTTGTTGCAAAAAAAAATCTTCCACATTTATTATTCTCAGGTCCGGCAGGTGTTGGAAAAACAACATTATCATTAGTTATTGCAAAAGAACTCTTTGGAGAAAATTATAAAGATTCAATATTAGAATTAAATGCAAGTGATGAACGAGGTATTGATGTTGTTCGAACCAAAGTAAAAGATTTTGCGCGAACGCGTGCAATTGCAAATGTGCCGTTTAAAATTATTTATCTTGATGAATGTGATGCGTTAACAAAAGAAGCACAGCAAGCACTCAGACGAACAATGGAAAATTATACACAAACAACAAGATTTATTTTGTCGTGTAATTATGCATCTAAAATTATTGACCCGATTCAATCACGTTGTACTGTTTTTCGATTTCAACCATTAAGTAAAGAAGAAATGTTTCAAATTATCGAAATAGTTGCAAAAACAGAAAATCTCATTATGGACAATACTGCAAAAGAAGCAGTATTTATTGCAAGTAATGGGGACTGTCGACGAGCAGAAAATATTTTGCAAAGTTGTTCGGCAATTTCAACAACAATCACAGAAGAATTAGTTTTTTCATTATCATCGATTGCAAAACCTGATGAAATTGGAGAAATATTAAAACTTGCAATGCAAAATAAATTTCACGAATCTCGAAAAAAATTATTAGATACAATGCTTAAACACGGTTTATCAGGTTCTGATATAATTAAACAAATACAAAAAGAAATTTGGAATTTAGATATTTCTGATAGAGCAAAAGTGAAATTGATTGATAAATGCGGAGAAATTGAATTTCGCATCACTGAAGGAAGTGATGAATATGTTCAATTAGAAGCATTTTTAGCATATTTTACCTTATTTAGCACACCAAAAGATGAATAAAGAAATAGTATTCGTACAAAATAAATTTTAACATCAAAATATAAAAAAGAAAATAACGAAGCGTTTATCGCTCGCTTCTTGAAATTGCTCGAATCGTAATTGGTTTTTCAATCGATTGCATGTATCGATAGGACAACTCAACATTCAATGGTGTTACAGATGAACCTTCAACTTCGGATAAATCAAAATTACAAATCAGTTCTCGTGATTGACCATCAAACAATGTTACATATCCTGTTGAACCATCACCTTCTTGTAAACCACTACATCTTGGTGTTATCTGGCCATTTACAATTGGTTTCACATCAACATACACACGATACATGTCAGAGTTTCCATCACGCGCTTCACAGTCAGTATCTGTTTTGAAAAAATAATCTTCTGCATTACCTGTGTGTGAAATTTCCATTCGAACTTGAATAGAATTTATACCGCCAACATTTTGCATCATTCGGGTTATTTGAATTGGTGCTCCTGAATTTGCTACTTGTCGTTGACCTTCAACTGAACATATATCGTCTCGTCCTCTTGAATCGTATGGGTTTTCTTTAACACATATATTTGATGTAACTCGCGTTTTGTAATTATAACATGCTGAAACTTTTACCATCTGCGATGTTAAATCTCCCGCAATTTCAGATTGATACGCTAAACCATCAAATGATACTGTTTCAATACCACCTGATATTGGAGTACTTGATCGCATTCTTGCACCCGGTATTTCAGGTATTCGCTGAGTTAAATCAGACGTTGAAACACCATATTCTTGGGCTAATATACCAGTAACTCGAACATAGCCATCATCTGCAGTAATATCTTCTTCTCCGACATTTCGAATTTGAACAGCTACTGCAAATTCTTCAGTTCCGCCATCAAATATCTCACTACGGGGCGAACCTGATAAAAACTCCATATCAACAGCTTTATTGCCACCTATATATGGAGACAGTGAAGAGTCTCCTTCTGATGTACATGCCGAAACTACCAATAAAAGTATCATTGATACAGAAATAATTGCTAAAGACTGAAATTTTGTTCTCATAACCATTTATTTATAACTTGGTATTTATAAAATTTTAGTCTATTTGGCTACGTAGAAATCATTTTGATAATTAGACTGAAAGTCGCAAAAAGCGACT
>CAZUXP010000029.1:0-12451 GCA_964624275.1 uncultured Methanosarcinales archaeon | reverse complement strand
GCAAAATCTTCATCAAAATCAATTAACATCGGATATATTGTTCCTAATTCGTCTGCGCTACATACTTTTGGTCGAAGTATTGGATCAAGCCCAGGTGTTGAATACTCATAATCAAAATTAATTTTGGCACGAAAAGGTATTGGATCTTGATCTTGAGACCATCCGTGCCAAATTTTAACTCCTAATTTATCACCACTTCTAAATAAATCTTTTTCAAAATGAGATTCATCAAAGATTCGACATTTTTCTGAACCCCAATTCTCACCAAAATCAACAAGAGTTCCAGCTGATGTTTGTACTGAAAAGATATCGCTTGTTGAATCAATACATACAATCATCTCTCTGGTCCCATCTTGAGGTCGATGAGGAACAATAAGTTCGCCTGCTACATAAGTAAAATAATAATTATCTTCATTAATTGTTTTTTCTAAAACCCATTGTGGGTTAGAAGGTAAATTGCATATTTCTCCAGAGCCACAATCTGAATTTTCTAAACCTTCGTTTATTTTCAGAGATAGTTGAAATTTTGCACCTACATCTCTATCTTGATCCATCGTAAGAGTACAAGTTGAGCTGTTACCAGAACAATCACCTGTCCACTCTATAAACTCAGAATAGAGTCCTGGACTTGCTGTAAGAGTAACTGTACTTTCATATAAAAGCTCAGCTGAACAAGTTGAACCACTATTTATATTGTCTGGGTTTGAAGTAATAACACCACTACCTGGTCCGAAATTCGAAACTGCCAATGTTTTAAAATCAGGACGACATTCAAGTTCAATGGCATTTGCGCTAACATGATTAAAGTCTTGAAAAGTTGAAGTTGTCACTTTTACTAATCGGCAACTTAATGTTTTATCTCCATTTTGCCAAGCGTCTCCGTCAGGACTCCAACTTTGACAAACCGCCTCCCCCGAACTACCACCCACATCAAGACTTTGAGTTTTACACCAATCTAAACACTCCTCCTTAGTTAAACCTGTACTTCCCTCTTTGCTACCCGCACATTCACCAGAACCACCTAAGTTCGGAGCATTACAATCATTAGCTATTTTCCTACTATTCCAATCGCCTACAACAACATCACATGTTCCTGCAAAAGTAACATGAAGTAAACTACACAAAATAAATACAAAACAAAATGTTTTTATGTAACTCATTATGATATTTTATCATAAGTTAGATTTATATACTTTTCGGACTTATTATTAGGTAAATTATGAAAATAAACACTAAATATATCAAAAAAGATATCTTACATCAGATAAAGGAGGTCTTTGCACAGAGAGACCAGTTTCAAAATATTCGACTTCAAAATATATTTTCAACCGAAATTTTTAAACAGTTAAAACAAGAAATTCAAAATATTCCACTACAAAATGACATAAATCCACTTTCACATAAACGAAAATGTGCGAAATTACCTCAAAATCTCACACAAAAACTACAAAAGAGTGGATTGCAAACTATTTTTGATTTATTTTCACTAAAACCACAAGAATTCACAGTATACGAATATGAACATAGAGATTATTCAATTTTACTTGATACAAACCAAAACAATAAAACAACATTTGATATTATCATAGATTTAAGCGATGAGTGGAATGAAAAATGGGGAGGATCATACGTATTTATTGATAAACAAGGAGAATATATTGAATTAGATGTATTACCGAACTCAATCACTATTTTAAAACGAAAAACAGGGGAACGTTTTTTTACTAAATACATTAATCATTATGCAAAAAAACAAAAAAAATTAGTTCTTTATACGAGCATCTAAAATTTTGAAAATATCTGTAGTTACTTGTGATATTGATTTTTCGCCATTAATAATGAATAATTTATGTTTTTTCCCATAAAAATCTATAATCGGTTGGGTTTGCGTATGATACACTTGTAATCTATTTTTAATTACAGCAGGAGTATCATCTTTTCGATGAAACATATGACCCCCATGTATTTTGACAAATTCTTCAGCGTCGTGTTTACTGACAAAAGTAAATTGTGAATGTTCTTTTTCAACCATCCATCGATGACTAATGCGACGAATAACTTCTGTGTCGCTTACTTGGATGTCTAATACAATATCGGCCGGACTAAATTGTTCTAATGCAACTGCTTGAGATATTTTTCGTGGAAATCCATCAAATAAAATGCCTCGAACCTTTTTTTTTGAAATACCATCCAAATCTTTTTTCACAAAACGCAAAATTGTTTCATCATCTAATAATTCTCCTCGTTCAATAACAGATTTTGCATATGTACCTAATGTTGATTTTTTTGCAATCTCTTCTCGAATTAAATTACCTGTTGAATGATATTTTAATTTATATCGACGACAAATTTCATCTGCTTGTGTTCCTTTCCCACACCCAGGGGGTCCGATTAAGATAATGTTCATAAGATAACTTAAAATAAAGATTTGTTATAAACTTTTGTTTTAACTTTTCAGTTTACATACTAAAAACCCATCACCAATTAAAACTTGAGTTACTTCATACTCTTTTTGATTCAAAACCCATTTTACAAAATCACCTGTTTTACTATGCCACGCATTATCAAAGATTAAAACACCATTTTGATTTAATAGTTTTTTTGCAAATACAAACGCGTCTTTATAATATGATTTTTGAAAATCGATAAATACACAATCAAAGCATTTTGTTTCGTTTTTCAAATACTCTAACCCGTCACTGCAGATAAATTCTACATCTATTACAAAAAACTGCGTAAATTCTGTTGCTTGTTGTATAGCGGGAAGACTTGCATCAACCGAAACAACCCTTGCACCATTATGTCCTAAAATACTTGTACTATATCCAATTGCACACCCAATCTCTAAAACAGTTTTAGGTTTTAGTTTTGCGATAAACTCCTCTAACCATTTCGCTTTTTCTTTTGATAAAATAGGCACTCGGCGTTGAGTAGCATATTCTCGTAAAAACCATAATTTTTCTTCAAATGTCATTTTGTAAAAACTTGTAATGCTTGAGGTATCATATATAATGAACCAACTACAAGAATCGATCCCGTTATGGGTGTTTGAGCGAGTGCCATTTGAGTTGCAGCCATTGTATCCGTACAAGGAGTTGACTTAAATCCCAATTCCTGCAATTCAATACAGAGCTTTTCAGCAGAAAGTTCTTTATGAACTCCTTGTGTTGTGAGAATGTTTTGAAAATGTGGAAAAATATCGACACCCATATTTTTTTTATACGTATTATCTGAACGCGCATATACAAGTGTTCGAGGTTTCGGCAATGTTTTAACTATTTCTGTAATTTGGAACATCCCTAACGCATTATGTGCACCATCTATAATCACAAGAGGATTTTTCCAAACACATTGCATACGTCCCACAATTTGAGTTAACTCTAACCCTTTTTGTATAGAATTACGTTTTACACCTAATAATACTGCAACAATAATTGCATTTTTTGCATTTTGAATTTGAAAATTACCAGGACTTATAGTGACAATACCTTTATATATTCCGCTAAAAAAAAGTTGTTGTTTATCAAAAGAACTTTGTAAAATTTTATGTTGAAGCAACTTATTTGAATGATTAACAGCGATACTTTTTTGCAAACATATTTTTGTTAAAATATCAAGTGGTGTTTTTTTTTGTTCGCTTGTGATAAGTATTGTTCCTTGCTTAAGAATAGAGCATTCATTTTGAGAAATTTCACGAAGTGTTTTTCCTAAAAATTCTTGATGATCATAATCAATATTGGTCAGTATCGTGAATTTTGGTTGAATAACATTTGTTGCATCCAATTCGCCACCCAAACCAATTTCAATTACAGCAATATCAACATTTTGTTTGGCAAAATACACAAACGCAAGAGTTGTTGTAAATTCAAAAAATGTTAAGTGTACGTTATGCGTTTGAACAACATGTTGTACTTCATCAATTAAAAATTCAAGTTCGGTATCTGAAATCGCGCGGTTTTGGATTTTTATTCGTTCATTAAATGTGAATAAATGAGGACTTGTATATAAGCCAACTTTTTTTCCATCTGCAATAAGTATTGATGACAGAAATTGTGCAGTTGAACCTTTCCCATTTGTTCCTGCAATATGAATTGTTGGATATATTAAGTGGGGATTTTGGAAATAGGATAAGATCTTTTTAATTCGTTCTAATCCCAAACGCATACCAACTAATTCAAGTCCGTAAATATCTTCGATTTTTTGTTGAAGGTTCATCAAATAAGTAGAAAAAGAAATTGTTTAAAAAGTATTTGTTAGAAAAGTTTATTAAAATCCATCACGGTAACAGCAGCAACTGTTCAATACTTATAATCGCACCAATAATATACGTAATATAGGGGAAATACCAATACACTTTTTTTTCTGATAAATGTAAAAATACTAGGTGTAAAAAAGGTATGAGTGGATATATCCATAATAAATACAAACTCCATAACCCCAAATGAAAAATAAGTACTGCACAAATTGACCATAATACCATGCAAAGTAAAAATGAAAAGTGTCTACCTAAAACTGTTGCCGTTGTTTTTATTTTAGTTCGTTTATCATATACTATATCTGGAATTGCTGAATAAAGGTGCATAGAAGCTGCCCAACAAGTTGCCGCAACAAGTATATACCATGGAACTAGTTCACCTGTTAATTGTGCATATGCTAAAAATCCAGGTAAAACATAGAGTATGTTTGAAAACGAATCTAAAAAAGGTCGTATTTTAAATCGAATTGGCTCAACGCTATATCCTAATGAAAAAAACAAAAAGAATACGAGCAATATTGAAGAAAGCATATTTGGTTGGAAAAATACTAATACTACACTTAATCCAAAAATTGTCCACAATGATTTTTTTAAAAAAGACGTATCAGTTTTTTTAAGTAAATATTCTTTTGTTTTTTTCTTTGGATTTAATTTATCTGTTTTGTAATCGAACAAATCATTTACTCCATAAATTAAAAAATTCGCAAATAATAAAAAATATAGCATATAAAACCAAATATAAATACTACATAAATCCGACAAAGATTGAATAGCAAATAATACACCAAAAAAATACGGACCCGTTGTATATAACCAAAATCGCGGCCTACTTATTTTTAGAAGTGTTTGCAAATTCATTTTGTAGAATCATCCTCTACAACTCTTTGATATGCCAGTTTTCCAGAAATAATTGCCATTGGAACACCAACACCGGGAACTGTATAATGGCCTGTATAATAAAGCCCTTGTACTTTTGAGCTTTTATTTTTTGGTCGAAAAATCGCAGTTTGAAATAGTGTATGAGCTAAACCTAATGCGGTTCCTTTATATGCATTATAATCTTTTTGAAAATCATTTAACGTAAATATTTTTTTTACAATGATATCTTTTTCAAACGAGTCGCCAATTGATTTTTGTAAATGTGACAATATTTTTGTCTCATATGAATCCCTTATTTTTTTTGTATCTTTTATTCCATTTGCAATAGGAACCAATACAAACAAATTCTCACAACCATCTGGTGCGACTGTATCAGTTTTAGAAGGAACACAAACATAATACGATGGGCGCTTTGGCCAAGATGGTTTATCAAAAATGGTATTAAAATGTTGCTCCCAGTCGTTTTCAAGTACAAGCGTATGATGTTTTAAATTTGGAATTTTCCGCTTTACTCCTAAATATATAATAAAACCTGATGGCGCAATAACTCTTTTTTCCCAGTATGATTTTGTATATGAACGATATTTTTCTTCGAGTAATTTTTGATCAACATGGTGATAGTCTGCATTTGCAACAATGACATCAGCAATATATGTTTTTTGCTTGAATACAACACCACAAACAACATTATTTTCTACAAGAATTTTTTCAATTGGCGCATTTGTTTTAATTTTTACTCCCAATTCCTTTGCAAGTGTTGCAAAACCTCGCACAACTTTTCCCATCCCACCTTTTGGATAAAAAACCCCTTGGGTTAAATCAACATGAGACATTAACGAATACATTGCAGGTGTTTTTTTAGGAGAACCGCCCAAAAACACAATTGTATACATTAAAATTTTTTGTAAGAGTGGATGTGTAAATTGCGATTTCACATAACTATCTAATGAACGAAAAATATGCATTTTTGTTCCATCTTTTAATACACGCCAGTTAAAAAAATCAAAAATAGAATTATAATTTTTATAAACAAATTCATTTACTCCAATATCATATTGTAATTTGGCAGTTTGAAGATATTTTTCTAATTTTTTACCTGCACCTTTTTCAAGTGATTCAAATAACTTAATGGTATCAATAGTATTTGAAGGAATATCAAATACATCATTTTGTGAGAAAATCATCCGATAGGATGGATTTAATTTTTGTAATGTATAAAAATCACTTGATTTTTTATCAAACTCTGCAAAAAAATTATCAAAGACTTCGGGCATTAAATACCAACTCGGACCCATATCAAAAGTAAAGCCTTTTATTCGCAAAACTCTTGCTCGGCCACCAATATCTTTGTTTTTTTCAAAAATTGTGACTTCATACCCTGCTTTTGCTAAATAACACGCAGATGTTAAACCACCAAATCCTGAACCAATTACAATTGCTTTTTTCTTCAATTTTATATAACCAATTCTTCATATTACCAACGCTGTTTTAAACATCAAACTATTTTATCCAAAATGAATTATTTTTACATATGCAACATATATGTTTGTTTTTGCAATAATAAATTCCGAATCAATTGGATTTTTTACATAAATTCGTTGATTATGAATTGGCGTTATATCATCGCCTTGTTTATAATAACTTTTATTTGAACTAAAATCTTCAAAAAAAAGACGTTCGTTTATAACATAAAGCGCCGCATGAAATCTGCTAATTTCGGGTAAATCAATATGGATTTGGTTTGTTTTTAAACGACCGATATTTATTACATCGTTAAGTGAAAAAATATATTTTAGAGGTTTTGGTTTCACATCGCCTGAATAAGCAACATATAATTCAACTATTATTTTTTGTGACATATATATCTACACATGAACTAAGTTTAAATGTGTTTTGGAAATAGAGCTAGCAATAAGTAGTTGTAGTAATACGGTGTTTTCAATAAAGTTGTAAATTTTTAAATTACATAATTGTGAATATTATTGACTAAACGTATCGAATTTACCAAAATTGTTCGGCACGAATCAACAAATTTTGTGATTTTACGCAAAGCGTTACAATTTACTGTTTTCATCGGCTGATACGTATATTTTAAAAATGACGCCACCCAAAAATCAAAACTCATATAAAGAAGTGTTAAATAATTATATATGGGGGAACATAATGAAACAATATTTAGATTTATTACAACATATTCTTGATAACGGAGTACAAAAAGGCGATCGAACAGGAACAGGAACAATTAGCACATTTGGTTATCAAATGCGCTTTGATTTACAAAAAGGTTTTCCCCTTGTTACAACAAAAAAAGTGTACACTCGAGCAATTTTTCACGAATTATTGTGGCTAATCAGTGGAAGCACAAATATTAAATATCTCGTTGATAATAATGTTCGTATCTGGAATGAATGGGCATTTCAACCATATTTAGAAAAAAACGGTTTAGCTGACGAATACCCTAAATATTCTCAAAAATGGGAAGAAAAAATGCATGAATTTGTTGAAAAAATTAAAACAGATGATGAATTTGCACAAAAATGGGGTGATTTAGGTCCAACATATGGTAAACAATGGCGAGATTTCGAAGGCGTTGATCAACTCGTTGAAATTGTTGAGCGGATTAAAACAAAACCAAATGATAGACGACTTATTGTTTCTGCTTGGAATCCAAAACAAGTTCCGCAAATGGCACTTCCACCTTGTCACATGATGTTTCAATTCTATGTTGCTGACGGTAAATTGTCTTGCCAAATGTATCAAAGAAGCTGTGATGTTTTTTTAGGTGTTCCGTTTAATATTGCATCGTATGCATTACTTACAATGATGGTGGCACAAGTAACAGGATATGAACCAGGTGAATTTATTCATACACTTGGTGATGCACACATTTATAATAATCATATCGAACAAGTAAAAGAACAATTAACGCGAGAACCTAAAACATTACCAACGCTCAAACTAAATCCAAATGTAACCGATATCACAAAATTTACGTTTGAAGATATTGAGCTTATAAACTACGAATCTCACCCACCTATAAAAGGAAAAGTCTCGGTTTAAATAATTATGATAAAAGCACTTATTGTTGCAATAGCAAAAAACAATGTTATTGGAAATAATGGTAAACTTCCTTGGAAAATAAAAGAAGATTTACGGTTGTTTAAACAAACAACACTTGACTCTGTTGTGATAATGGGAAGAAAAACATTTGAATCAATTGGTCGCCCATTACCTAAAAGAATCAATATTGTGTTAAGTTCAACCATGCAATCAAGAGACGATGTGATTGTTGTTAAAAGTATCAATAAAGCTTTTCAAATTGCACAGACATATAAAAAAAATATTTTTGTTATAGGTGGAAGTAAAGTATATGAAGAATCAATTCCATTTGTGAACGCAATATATATTTCACATATAAAAGAAAAATACAAAGGTGACACGTATTTTCCAAAAATTGATTGGAGCGAATGGCAAGTTTATGAAGAAAAAATTTTTGAAGAATTTATATTTACAAAATATAAACGATTTGAGGAATTACAATGATTGAAAAAACAGATAAATTTATTTTTGAAGCAATAAAGCAAGAATTACATAGACAACAAAATGGTATTGAATTAATCCCATCTGAAAATCTTGCATCAAAAGCAGTAATGCAAGCTCAAGGATCAATACTTACAAATAAATATTCAGAAGGTCTTCCTAATAAACGATATTATGGAGGAAATGAGTTTATAGATATTATTGAACAACTTGCAATTGATCGTGCAAAAGAATTATTTCAAGCAGAACATGCAAATGTTCAACCTCATTCTGGATCAAATGCAAATTTAGCAGTATTTTTAGCTCTACTTAACCCTGGTGATACGGTGCTTGGTTTAAAACTAGATCATGGCGGACATTTATCTCATGGTCATCCCGTAAACATCTCCGGAAAATTATATAATATTGTACAGTATACATGTGATGAAGAAGGATTTTTGAATTATACAAAAATAAAAAAACTCGCTATTCAAACAAAGCCAAAACTTATTATTGCAGGATTTAGTGCATATTCTCACGAATTGGATTTTGCAAAATTTAAAGAAATAGCTGATGAAGTCGGCGCATATTTATTAGCAGATATTGCGCACATTGCCGGTCTTGTTGCTGCAAAATTACATCCATCTCCGTTTCCATATTGTGACGTTGTCACAACAACCACGCACAAAACACTTCGTGGACCACGAGGCGGACTTATTTTATGTAAAACAGAACTTGCAAAAAAAATTGATAAAGCCGTATTTCCAGGATTACAAGGCGGACCTCTTGAACATGTTATTGCGGCTAAAGCAGTTGCTTTTGGTGAAGCATTACAGCCTGAATTTAGCGAGTATCAAAAACAAATTATAAAAAATGCAAAAACTCTTTGTGAGAGCTTACAAGAACATGGTATACAAATAGTTTCTCGATCGACAGAAAATCATTTGATGCTCATTGATTTAACAAATGAAACATGTAAAGGTATTGAACTTGAAACTGCACTTGATAGTGTCGGAATTTATACAAATAAAAATACTATTCCCTATGACGCTGGAAGCGCATTTAAACCATCTGGTCTTCGAATTGGAACACCCGTTATAACAACTCGAGGTATGAAAGAACCTGAGATGAAATTAATTGGACATTGGATTGCACAAATAATTGAAGATCATGAAAACAAAGATTTGAAAAAGCAAATTCAACAAGAAGTCAAGGAACTTTGCGCAAAGTTTCCAATATATGAGTAACGGGATTTATGTTAATTGGAATAACAGGAACAAATGGAGCTGGAAAAGGAACTGTTGTAAAAATATTACAAGAAAAATACGGTTTTACACATTATTCCGTTCGGGATATATTACATACAGAACTTACAAAACAAAATAGAGAAATAACGCGAAAATCTTTGCAAGATATTGCAAATGAATTACGAGAAAAATTTGGAAATGATGTCTTAGTAAAAAAAATACTAGAAAAAAATACTCACAAAAATATCATCATTGATAGTGTTCGAACAAAAGAAGGATTTCAATATATTAAAAAACAAGGTGGACTTATTATTGCAGTTGATGCCAATATTGTTATTCGATTTGAACGAATTACTAAACGACATTCGCAAACAGATTCTGTTTCATTTGAAGAATTTCAAAAAGAAGAACAAGAAGAATTAAACCAAAAGACAACTTTTTCTCAAAATTTATCTTATTGTATAAAAAATGCTGATATTTTACTTGAAAATAATGGAACTGTTCAAGATTTAGAAAAAGAACTTGCTAAATATGAGAACTTATTTAAAATCTAAGGTTACACACATATATTTGGGGAAATTATACTATGATTTTAAGCGATAAAGATATAAAAAAACGAAGAGAAGAAGGTAAAATTAAAATCGAACCTTTTGATGCAGAATGTCTCCAACCAGCAAGTTATGATTTACATCTAGATAATGAATTCCGAGTTTTTAAACCGCATACAACCGAAGTTATTGATACAAAAAAACCAGTAACCAACCATATGGAACGAGTATTTATTAAAGATGATGAGTCATTTGTACTTCATCCTGGATCATTTGCACTCGCACTTATTTCCGAAGAAACAGGTGTAGATAATAAACACGTTGGTCGATTAGAAGGAAAAAGCAGTTTAGCGCGTTTGGGTTTAATTATTCATACTACCGCAGGATTTTTGGATCCTGGTAATTCATTACAACTTACGCTTGAATTATTTAACGCAAGTCCACTTCCAATAAAACTTTATCCAAAAATGAAAGTGGCACAAATTGCATTTGAAGAATTATCAAGTGAATGTGCACGACCGTATAATTCAAAAGGTTTGGGAAGTAAATATTACGGTGCAAAAAACATTCAAGAAAGTGAATATTATAAAAACTTTGAGAAAAAGAATGAATAATTATGTCCGACCTACTTGGGATGAATATTTTTTAGAAATAGCAAAAACTATTGGTCTTCGCGCAACTTGTGATAGAGCAAGAGTTGGCGGAGGGGGTTGTGTTATTACAAAAGACAATCGAATTATGGTGACTGGATACGTTGGTTCCCCGCCAGGAATTTCTCATTGTGATGATGTTGGTCATGAAATGAAAAGTACAACTCATGACGATGGTAAAACTACTCAACATTGTGTTCGAACAACACATGCTGAACAAAACGCAATTTGTCAAGCAGCAAAACTTGGAGTTTCTATTGATGGCGCAACTCTATATTGTTTTATGACACCTTGTTATACTTGTGCTAAATTACTGATAACTGCAGGAATAAAAAGAGTTGTTGCGCAAAAAGACTATCATGCTGCAGCCGATTCAAAAAAATTATTTGAACAAGCAAATGTTAAATTAACAATCTTAGGCGATGTTCAACTATATGAAAACCAATAACTCACTCTAAATAATATCGCCTTATTGGTTTTAGGTTCTCATCTAATTCGTACACAAGTGGAACTCCAGTAGGCACTTCTTCTAACACAATATCATCATTGGATTTTTGATCTAAATGCTTAATTAATGCTCGCAAACTATTTCCATGTGCTGCGATTAATACTTTTTTACCAGATTTAATTTGAGGAACAATTATGTCTGCCCAAAATGGTAAAACTCTTGCAACCGTGTCTTTGAGTGATTCGGTTAGTGGAATTTGCGAATCATCTAATTGCGAATATTTTTCATCAAACTTAGCATTACGCTCATCGTTTTGGGCAAGTGCTGGCGGAGGAACATCATAGCTTCTTCGCCAAATTTTTACTTGTTCATCACCATATTTTACCGCAGTTTCTTGTTTATTTAAACCTTGTAATGCACCGTAATGACGTTCGTTGAGTTTCCATGATTCAATGAATTCAGGTTGAGATGATAATTGCTCAATAATTAAAGTTGCAGTTTTTTTAGCGCGTTTTAATACTGATGTAAACACAATATCAAATGAAAAATTATTTTTTGCTAATATTTGACCTGCTTGTTGTGCTTCATCAATTCCTTGTTTAGATAAATCAACATCAGTCCAACCAGTGAATAAATTTTTCAAATTCCACTCGCTTTGACCATGTCGAATTAATACGAGTTTATACATAGTTTAACTCCGGTTATTATATATTGCTAAAGCTTCTGCAACTGTTTTATTTTGCACTGTTATTGCCGTTATTGCATTACAAAATGCTACTGCTTCAGCAAGTGGTTTTTGATGAATATTTCGACCCGTTGCATTTCCACCCGAACCACATTGATGAATTTGAATATACAATGTTTCTAAAAATCCCTCTATAGATGTTGATGAACCGCCCGCGCAA
>CAZUXP010000028.1:0-12722 GCA_964624275.1 uncultured Methanosarcinales archaeon | reverse complement strand
CTTCATATAGCCAAGAAGGCGATGATGTGTTATTGGTTGGTTCTGTTTCGAATAAATATTTGAATGTATTACAATCAAATGATTATTGGAATGACTCTATTGATGGTTGTCATGATGATTCAGTTGATCCGATCCCGATTTGTACTTGTGTTGATTTGAATAAAACCCGAGATAACTTAGATGAAAATCATACGATGCAAAATTCCATTGATTTTAATCGTTGTTTAGATGAGTTTGGTGTTGATTTCACTGAAAGCAATGGTGATGGTGGCTGGGAGCCGATTGGGAAAAATCCAAATCTTTTTCAAGGAAATTTTGATGGTGGAGAGTTTGTAATTGCAAATTTGTTTATTGATACAGATTCAGACCATGTAGGTTTGTTTGGTGATGCGTCATATAATAATGTTGTGTTGAAAAACATTGGATTATCTTTTGCAAGTGTTACGAGTACAGATCAGTATGTGGGAGGTTTGGTTGGAGATGGAGAAGAAGTTGAAATTATCAATAGTTTTGTCGGTTCTGGTTTTATTAAAGGACAGAATGTTGTTGGTGGGTTAATCGGATCTGGTTTATTGAGTAAAATTGAAAATAGTTATGTTAGTGATAGTGAAGTTATTAGTGATTCTACTACTTCTGGTGGATTATTAGGTAACGCAGCAGTAGCTGAAATTATTAATAGTCGTGTATTGAATACTATTGTAACAGGAGGATATTATTCGGGCGGCTTAGCAGGTGAAGGTCCTAGTCTTAATATTATTAATAGTTACGCACAAGTAAGAGTTTATGGTACATCCGCAGGAGGTCTTGTAGGCGGTGCAGATCTGGGTGGTTCAATAGATTCTATTATTGGTTCGTACTGGATTAATTACACTGATGATAATGCAACACAATGTGTTGGTGATGACTCATCTTTTGATGGAAACGGCTGTACTGCAGTCACTTCAATTAAAAACATTCCAATCAGATAAAGTCTTCCAAGAAGACTAATTACGAACTAAAAAGTCTTCTAAAAAGACTAAATCGTCTAATCGAGCGTAGTATTCGACCAATATTTCCTTGAAAAAAGGAAATATTTATATATTTCTTTCCTTATTAAAACTATATGAATGAAATATTCAAACAAATAATCGCAGAATTTCAAGAGTCTAAACTTCCAATAACGTATCAGAGAAACTATAAATTACCTCAAACACAAGAAATAGTTGCATTAATTGGATTAAGAAGAGTTGGAAAAACGTATTTATTATATCAAGAAATCAAAAAATATCCCAAAGAGCAGTGTATTTATGTTAATTTTGAAGATGAGCGATTAGCAACACTCCAACCAACTGATTTACAGCTTATTTTTGATGCGTATTATGAGTTATTTCCTCATAATTTAGATAAAGAGTTGTATTTATTTTTTGATGAAATCCAAGAAGCCCCACAATGGCAAAAATTTCTTACTCGATTATACGAACAGAAAAAATATCGGATTTTTGTGACAGGCTCATCGGCTAAACTGTTATCACAAGAAATTGCAACACAACTCAGAGGACGGGTTCATTCAATATTTGTTCATCCATTATCATTTAGTGAATTTTTATCATTTAAAGGAATACAAATAACGCAACAAGATATGTATTCACAAAAAAAAGCCGTTATAAAAAAAGAATTTTTAGAGTTTTTAGAATATGGTGGTTATCCAAGGGTTGCTCAAACAAAAGAGCTCTTAGAAAAAACACAATTACTTTCAACATATTTAGAATTAGTTATTTATAGGGATTTAGTTGATAGGCATGCAATTAAAAATTTGGAAGGGATTCAAGCATTAATTCGTTTTTTTATTACAAATACAGCTAAACTGGCATCCCTTAATTCATTTTATACCTCAATTAAAGGTTCAATACTTATTTCAAAAGACACTATCTCAGAGTATTTTAGTTATTTGTTAGATATACGTTTTTTTAGTCAGTTGTATGTTTATAATTCATCTCTTAAAAAACAGAATCTTGCTCAAAAGAAAGTCTATCTATTAGAAACTGGTTTTAAGAAAGTGTATGGATTTACTATTTCAAAAGATTCAGGCAGAATTTTAGAAAATATCGTCTTCATTCAATTAAAACGAATGAATAAGGAAATCTATTATCACAAAGACAAACACGAATGTGATTTTCTCACAAAGGAAGGAAACAGAATAACACAAGCAATACAAGTTTGTTATGACTTAAATGATGAAAACGAAAAAAGAGAATTAAAAGGTCTAGTTGAAGCATGTAAGTCACATAAGTTGAAGAAAGGGTTGTTGTTAACATATGACCAAGAAGACACATTCACAAAAGATGGAATTAAGATAGAAGTCAAACCAGTTTGGAAATGGCTTCTAAGTGCTACACAGTAAATCCGTAAATGAGGAATTGTGATGTAATACATTATATAGGTAATGACTTATCTTATGATTGAAACGGCTGTACTGCAGTCACTTCAATTAAAAACATTCCAATCAGATAACTAAAAGATTTTTAAAAAGTGCTAAAATGTGGTTTACCAAACCAAATATTTATAAATATACTGTGTTTTCTATTACAAATGGATAAGCAAACACTCAAAGATGTACTTGTACATCAAGACACTATTAAAAGAACAAATACTATTTCTCGAACAATTGAACCAATAATAAAAAACGAAATTGACTCTCCTTTTGTTGTTATTATTTCAGGAATCAGACGAAGTGGAAAATCGACCTTACTTTTAGAAGTAAAAAAAAATGCATATTATGTCAACTTTGATGATGAACGATTTATTAATTTTACAGCTAATGATTTTGCTTTTCTTGAGGAAACGCTTTATGAGTTATTTGGAGAAAGAGATTTCTTTATTTTTGATGAGATTCAAAATATCATAGGCTGGGAGAGATTTGTGAGACGATTGCATGAAGCTAATAGGAAAGTTTTTGTAACAGGTTCAAATGCAACAATGTTAAGTAAAGAATTAGGAACTCATTTAACGGGAAGAACTGTTTCATATAATCTGTATCCTTTTTCTTTTGTAGAATTTTTGTCTTTTAACAATTACTCTGCAAATATAACAAATATATCTCTCGAGCAAAGAGCAAAAATCAAGAATTTCTTTTCAGGATATATGTACAAAGGGGGTTTTCCAGAGTTTCTTAAAACTGAAAATATTCAATATTTACAATCTTTATATGAAAACATTTTATATCGAGATATTATAACAAGATATAAGTTAACTGGCGAGCAAGCATTAAAACAAACTGCTCTTTTTGCAACAAGCAATATTGGAAAATTATTGAGTTATAATCAAGTTCGCAAATTAACAGGTCTTTCATCCGCAACAACAGTAAAAGAATATTTTGAGTATTTTGAAAATTCGTTTCTTTTTTTTCAGCTTTCAAAATTTGATTTTTCGTTAAAAGCACAATCATTTGCAAATAAAAAAGTGTATTGCATTGATAGTGGTCTGGCTTCCTACATAGGTTTTCGAATGTCTAAAGATTCCGGTCGATTACTCGAGAATATTGTGTTCATTCAATTAAAAAGAATGAATAAGGAAATCTATTATCACAAAGACAAACACGAATGTGATTTTCTCACAAAGGAAGGAAACAGAATAACACAAGCAATACAAGTTTGTTATGACTTAAATGATGAAAACGAAAAACGGGAAATTAAAGGATTAGTTGAAGCGTGTAAAACACATAAACTCAAAAAAGGGTTGTTGTTAACATATGACCAAGAAGACACATTCACAAAAGAAAAAATCATAATAGAAGTCAAACCAGTTTGGAAATGGTTGTTGGGTGGTATATCCAACAAATAGTTTGTGTTAACAAGTGTGGTTGCTTTTGTGAAACAAAAACAAATTGCAAAATGTTTCATTTTGCGTGGTTATTGGAATGAAAATTAATAATTCATTCCAGATTTGATTAAAACAATATATTTAAAAAGAATAAAAGTACAAGTTTATTTTATGATTTCACATACCACACTTAAATCAACTTTTTCTTTTGGAGGTTAAAAAATGAAACCTCTCAAATCTCAAACGGCAACTGAATATTTGATTATTACTGCTGTTGTAATTATTATTGCCTTAATTGTTGTTAATGTCTTAGGTGGTATTCCAGGACTTGGTTCAGGTATTTCTGAACAACAAGCTCGACTTATATTGCAAACCCAAACAATTGGGATTAGTGATTATGCGGTGTCTGATTATGATACAGTGTTTACGTTAACTAATAATCATCCAAATACTGTTCGAATTGATACGATGAGTATAAATGGCGAACAATGTTTATTTTTTTATGGAACTCGTCATCAGATACGTTCGGGACGTTCTTTGGAGATTACTTGTCAGAATGTGTATGAGATTGAAGATGATACAATTTCATGGCCGATTCAAATAAATTGGACAGATATTTCAAATGATGTTTCATTTACTCAGGAAGGTGATGATGTTTTATTGGTTGGAACAGTATCAAACAAATATATGAATGTGTTACAATCAAATGATTATTGGAACGGCTCTATTGATGGGTGTTATGATGATTCAGAAAATCCAATTCCAATTTGTACTTGTGTTGATTTGAATAAAACAAGGGATAATTTAGCATCAAATCATACAATGCAAAACTCCATTGATTTTAATCGGTGTAAAGCTGAGTTTGGTATTGATTTCAGAAGTGGTGAAGGTTGGGAGCCAATAGGGAATGATTCAAATAGATTTGAGGCAACTTTTGATGGCAGGGAATCTGTAATTGCGAATTTGTTTATCAACAGATCAAGTGAATCTTCTGTAGGATTATTCGGCGATGCATCAAATAGTAATGCTGTGTTGGAAAACATTGGATTAATTGCTGTTGATGTTAGTGGTGTTAGTTATGTTGGTGGGTTGCTCGGGTATGGTACCCAAGCTGGTGTCTCAAATAGTTATACGACTGGTTATGTGAATGGTTCTTCTAGAGTTGGTATTTTGGTTGGGGCTGGAGGGGGTTCCGGAATTTCACATAGTTATGCTACTGGTTCTGTCACAGGTTATAGTTATGTCGGTGGTTTGGTTGGTAGTGCGTGGGGTGATATTTTTGATAGTTTTGCTACTGGTTCTGTAACTAGTTCTGTAACTGGTTCTTTTAGACATGGTGGTTTGGTTGGTCAAACACATAATTTAGTTTCTGATAGTTATGCCACTGGTTCTGTTATTGGTGATTCTCAAGTTGGTGGTTTAGTTGGATATTTAGGGGGTGATGTTTCTGGTAGTTATGCCACTGGTTCTGTTACTGGTGATGGTACCGTTGGCGGGTTGCTTGGATATATTGATTTTGGTAGTGATATTTCACATAGTTATGCCACTGGTTCTGTTACTAGTGATGGTGTCGTTGGCGGGTTGTTTGGATTTAATGGTGGTTCTTGTACAGGAACACTTACTTGGATTAATCATAGTGATGATGATGCAGATGAGTGTGTTGGTAGTGGATCTCCTTGTGCGGGTTGTACGCCTTAAAAACGTGTAATGTCAAAACCCAAAGATTTTATATACCGTCAGTATTTTCTTAGTTTTATGAACATTACAGAATTAGAATCACAAATTCCCAAAAACATCTATACAATTATGCAACAACAAAGCCGGACGATTTTGCGACCAGCACAATTTAAAGCTATCCAAAAAGGAGTGTTTGATTATACAAACCAACTTATTTGTACGCCAACAGGAAGTGGAAAAACATATGTTGCAGAATTAGCTTTTCTAAATGCAATCTTATCAAATACTGGAAAAGCAATTTACATTGTTCCACTCAAAGCTTTAGCAAATGAGAAGTATCAAGAATTTCAGGAAAAATACGGTTCACTGTTTCGTATCGCGCGTTCCTTAGGAGACACTGATTCAAGTGAAGAATATTTATCTGAATATGATTTAATTTTAACTACAAGTGAAAAACTTGATTCACTCATGCGGCACCATGCGAAATGGATTAAAGATGTCAAAGTTGTGATCATCGATGAAATTCATCAACTCCAGGATACAAAACGTGGTCCAACACTTGAAATAGTCATTACAATTTTACGAAGTTTGTTGAGTAATATTCAATTAATTGGGCTTTCTGCAACGATTGGAAATTCGCAAATACTTGCAGATTGGCTGAATGCAAAACTCATAGAAGATTTATGGCGTCCGACAAAGTTACATAGAGGTGTATATTTAAATGGCACTATAGAGTTTTTTGAAAAGTAATATTTATGTTAAAAGAGGAATTACTTTCCAAGAATTATTATGTTTTTTTAGGGATTGACTCCTCAAATAACATAAAATCACTCAAAAACTAATTCTTTTTTGAGTAATTTTTGAATCGTGAGCACAATGTCATCCGTTTTAACCGTCATCTGTTTTGTCGAATCTCGATTTCGAATTGTTACAACACCTTTTTCTTTCGTATCATAATCTATTGTAATACAGTAGGGTGTTCCAATTTCATCTTGTCGTGCATATCGTCTTCCAATACTTCCAGAAGTATCAAAGAATACAACAAAGTCTTCAAGTAATGCAGTCTTAATTTCTTGTGCTATTTCTAAGAGACCGTCTTTTTTCACAAGCGGTAAAACCGCAACTTGAAATGGTGCAACTTTTGGTGGTAATTTTAAAACAATATTTTCTCGTTTTTCATCAAAGGAATATCCTTCACAAATTGTTGCTAAGAAAAACCGTTCTACACCCATTGAAGGTTCAATTACATGGGGAAGTAATTTTTCTTGTTCTGTTTCATCAAAGAATTCTAATTTTTGTTTTGAATGATCTTGATGTTGGGTTAAATCATAATTACCACGATGTGCGACACCAATCATCTCTTTAAAACCAAAAGGAAATTTATAATCAATATCAACGGTTGCTTTTGAATAATGTGATAATTCTGTTGCTAAGTGCTGTCTGATTCGCAAATTCTCTGGTTTAAATCCAACCACATCCATTAACCAGTTTAGAAATTCTCCCAACCAGTATGCGTGAATCGGTTCTAATATTTTTTTTTCAATGATTTTTTGAATTGTGAGAACTTGCATTTCGTCCTTTTTATCGATTTGTGCTTGTTCATTAAGAAATTGTAGTGATAGGTCTAAAATGTGTTGTGGAACTTTAAATGTTGTTTTTGGATTAAAAAAATATTCCATTTCAATTTGTTCAAACTCTCGACATCGGAAAATAAAATCACGCGGGGAAATTTCATTTCGAAACGCTTTTCCGATTTGCACAATTCCAAAAGGTAATTTCGCACGTGATACATCAGTAATAAGACGAAAATTCGGAAAAATGCTTTGACAGGTTTCTGGTCGTAAATATGCAGTTGCATTCTTTGATGTGTCTGCTCCGACTTGCGTGTGAAACATTAAATTAAAATCTTTAATTTCTTCAAATTCTTCTCCGTTATGAGTGAGTTGATGTTTTAAAATGAGTTCATTAATTTCTGTTGCTTTTAATCCATCTGCATTAATATTTAATTTATCTTCAACAAAATGATCTGCGCGTAATTTTGTTTTCGTTTTTTTTGTTGTTAAAATTAAATCGGCAAAATTATCAACGTGACCAGATGCTTTCCAGACTTTAGGATTTGTGATAATTGAACCGTCTTGTCCAACCATATCTTCACGTTTTTGGACAAAATGTTTCCAATACGAATTTTTAAGATTTTGTTTTAATTCAACTCCGAGTGGTCCAAAGTCAAAAAACCCTGATAATCCGCCATAAATACTTGCGGCTTGAAATATAAAACCTTTTTTTTTACAAAATGCTGCAATATCTTCAATAGTTAATTTTTGTGTCATACTGTTTTGAATACCTTTTGAATTTATATAGTTTTGTGAGAATTTGTTCTTGATAAAAGTTTTTTGCTATGCAATACTTTTTAAATAGTTACATAATTTAATTCTCACATACAAAAGTCTGGCACTTTTGTGCCAAAATGTTTTTATCTTATTTTCTTCCGACAAAATAATGGGCTATCGCAGTAATAATATTAAAGAGTAAAGCAAGAACAGTCCAAACGACTTTAATTTCTACATTCATCTTACTTTTGCGAGTCCATACATCGTAAATAACTCAAACTGCGCAGATTATTCCGACTACCCAAAGTATTGTTTGTAATACAATATAATTATTCAATATTATTTATTTTATAAATGTCTAGAAACGTTTGTAGTGCCCAGTAAATACTATATAATTTATATTACCTTGGTGTTTAACCAAACGAAAGGATGATTTATACAATCCTTTATTCGTAAGATGAAAAACTGTTTTAAAATTGCCGTAATGTAAATGACAGATACTGAATTATGCGATACTGCAGAAAAGTTCTATTAGTATTTCTTGCCATTATGTATTTCATCTCAAAACCAAGTTTTGGAATAAAGCATACATATTAATGAAGAATAAAAATTATTCTAAAAAGTGCTCAGGCCAGTTCGTTCTTGAAAACGATAGATGATATAACGTAAAATAGAATGATCTTTATATGATTCATATGGCAATGTAAATGTCCCACCATCATTTGTCATGATCGTACTCAAATATCCTAAAACATCGTTTGCAAGTCGTGTATCGTATGGAGTAAATAATCGAATATTTGCTTCTAAATTGTAATTATCAACATTACGTCGTGTATAATTTGCAGATCCTCCGTGAATAATGACACCATTTTGTGTTTGAATAACAATCATTTTTGAGTGAAACTGTTCTCCTTGAGTATTATACCACAGAATTTGGATTGATTCTTTTGAAAGTTTGTATAATTCAAATGCAACTTGACGATTCGGTATACCTGATTTTTCGTTACCAAAAGCATCCTTATTCGGATCTAAAACTAATTGAACTTTTACTCCGCGTTTGTCTGCTAATAATAATTCTTCTACTAACAATCTGTGAGAAATATAAAATGTTGCAACAGTTATCGAATCCCCTTTTTGTGTTTGACGTATATCTGAAATAATAGAATCAATAATTTTTTTTTCAGTTACATATTGTGCTTGAATTGGCCCTGTTGTTTGTTGAATGTCTGATTTGGGTAATGTAATATTTGTATTTAATGACAAAACCGCCTGTTCTGTTTGCAAAATGTCCTGTGCAATAGTATGATTGAGTAAAAATGCTATGTTTGAATGTAGACTACTTGCTTCGTGTGGATTAGCAGATGTAATGATCGACTGATATGTTTGATTTGTTTTTGCTAAAACAATTTTTCGATGATTTGCTTTAAAATTAAGCAGCGTGAAAAGTCCACTAAGTGTTGTAGACTTTGTTGAATCTCCAAATAAATGAGGGAGTATAATGTGTTGGGTAAATGGGATATATGTTAAAAGCATTCGGTATGATGCACTGTATATTGGGTTACTATCACGTAATTGCATCATATCAGTTTTGACAACAGAAATATTATTTCGTGTAAGTTGAGTAATCTCATCAATATGATATGAATTGTAAAGTGTATTGAATGAATCAGTTATAAATACTACTGACATTTTTGGTTTTGCATTTTTCGTATCGATAAGTGTTTGCATTAATTGTGTTGTTATGGAAAACATATTTGGTGCTTGTTCTTTGTTATAATTCGTATTAAATAAAAACATATCGACTAATACAAAATCTGTTGCATGTTGAATAGTTGAAAATATAGTTGAAAATATTTCTTGTTCAATAATTCGATTGTTTCCTCTTTGATATGTTTTATCAATTAAAAATCGTATATCTGAATCAGATATGTTATATATTTGACTTTTGTATGAAATATTTTCAGGAAGTGGTTTTAATATGTGAATTGAAAAAATAAGAATATACACAAAAAATAGTATCGCAAATATACCAAATAGTTTTTTTTTGCAATTCATATCATATAGTTTTTAGATATTCTTTAAATATATGTTGGTTATGCGTGTAAAAGAGTATTTCAAAGATAGTAAAAAATACCAAATTGTTTTAAATAGTAATAAATAAAAAACCATAATATATGAGAATTTTACAAAAAATAACAAAAAAAGATGTGCCGAATTTACGATATGGTGTTATACATTCGCAGTTTAGGATGGCAGATGGCGTTTCAATTGTAATGAAGCAAATCGAAGAGGTGTTAGTGCATCATAAAAATGTTCCAAAAGCAAATATCTTTTATCTTGTCGGAAAAACAGGCACGCGAACAAGACAAATAACACAACGAAATATTTTGTGGGATAAACATCCAACAAATCGTTTAATGCTTAAATACTTTTCACAAGGATATGGTGGACAAATTAGTGAAAAAATAGAATGTGCTATTACAAAAGCAAAAAATGAAATCGCAAGTTTCATCTCAAAGAATAATATTGATATTTTAATTGTTCATAATAGTTCTCATCCTGTTAATTTTATTAGTTCAATTGCACTATCGCGTTATTATCGAGATTTATTATTAAATGGAAAAAAAACGCCAAAATATATACTTTGGTGGCATGATTCTCATTTAGAAAGAAAACATTTTGCAAAACCTGCAACGGATGTTGAACGATATTTACGCGAGGGTGTGCCAGGTTATTATGTTGAATATATTATTTTTATTAATAGTCTCCAAATTAGTCAGGCAGATAATTATTTTATGCAATTAGATGAAACTCGTCCTGGTTATTATCAAAAAGTACAAAAAAATCATGATGTGATCTATAATACCACTGATACATTTATTGATTCATTTTCAGATTTAGAAAAAGATAAAGACCATAATTATGTCGATCAATTCTTAGATGATTTTGAAATTAGATCGTTATTAGAATCAAGAAAACTTGATTTACATGATACGCTTTTTTGTTTACAACATACCAGAATTGTTGAGCGAAAACGCATTGATTTTGCGATAAAATATTGTTTTGAATTATTACAATATCTCATAAAAAAAAAGAAAGCAAAAGCAATATATTTTTTCATATCTGGTTATGACCATGATAACTTAAGAAGAAAATTAAATTCGCTTGTTAAAAATTTATCTCTTGAGTATAAAATCGATACTTTTTTTTTAGTGTATGCTCAGGATTATAAGAAAAAAACTTCAATAATTTTCGAAGAATATCCTCGTATATTTGCAAAATTAGGTGGATTTACAACGTATTTTAGTGAGATAGAAGGGTTTGGGAATAATTTATTAGAAGTATTAGCATCAGGATTGATACCGGTCGTCTATACATATCCAGTTTTTAAAAAAGATATTGCAAAATATAAATTTAAATTAATTTCATTAGATAATTTTACTATTAATATTGATTCAATTAAATCTCTGACGCATATACTTTATAATACTCGAAAACGAAAAATATGGATAAATCGAAATCTTATAATTCTTAAAAAACATTTTTCGCACAAAATAATCGCAAGAAAATTAACGCGTGCAATCATACGAAAGCGTAATTTATTTTAAAATGAAAATGGTAATTTAGTTTCCGTCACTGCATGATACGCTATTACATAACCTGCGGCCGACCATGCTTGATTATCTCTTCCCAAAGGTTGCGATGACTGCCCGTGCATGTACTCATTAAAAAGCCAACCTTGTTTTTTGAGTGTTTTGCTGAGTGATTCCAATTCTTTTTTTGCAAATGTTTTTTTCTTTGATTTTACTAAACTTGCAATCCAAAAACCTCCAATCATAGGCCAAATACCACCGTTATGGTAGTGGTTTGGTTGTTCTTTTTGATAATAAATTGGTTCCCAATCAACATCTTGTTCCGTGACATGTGGGTAAAGTGCAGTTAATGGAAAAGGCTTATGTATTTGATGACTTTTCACAAAATGTATAATTTCTTCGCTTTTTTTCTTTGTTGCTATATTACTTAAAATTGCTAAAACATTTGCAAACGAGTCAAATCTTTGTTCCCATTCAAGTTTAAACGGAACAATATGTGATTGATAAAATGGTGAGTCTCCCCGAAGTTCTGAATATATCATGTATTGTTCTTTAATAGCCGGTATTAAATCTTTTGAAAGCCAAAATGTTTTGTTTACTAGTGTCGGTATTTTTTTAGCTCGATTTTTCATCCATTTAATTCGTTTAATTTTTTTATCTCGACTATCACACTGAGGATATTTTTCAAGATGCTGTGTGTATAAATAAATAATTGATTTTAAAGCAAGATAGTATAAACATTCGTCATAAAGTACGTGATATGAACGATTAAATATATCTGCCCAATCACTTGCTTGGTGAACTTCAATTAAACCGCAATTATTGGCATCACATGCACGAAGAAGTCGATAAATTTTTTTATATCGAATAATTTGTTTTTCGCTAATAAAGCGTTTATCTTTTGTTTTTGCATGAATTTGTGCAGCTGTAATAACAACCCACATATTTGAGTCAATAGATGTTATTGTTCCTAAACCTCCATACACTGTTTTTCTTTTTTCGATTTCGACATAACTTGGAACCTGTCCAGTTTCATTTTGTTTTTGTAATAGAAGAAGAATACCTTTTTTTGCTGTTTGAATAAGTGGCTCATCATCCGTTAAGAGTGCTGCAAGTGATGTGATTGAGTGATCTCGAGCCCAAACGCTAAAATAATTTACGTGACGTTCTGTTGAAGCAGAAAAACCTAATGGTGTAATATTAGAGTGAAGCATTTGAACAGCTTTGATGTATCCTTCTTGAAATAGTAGTTTTGTATTTTTAAATTCCATGATGTAGTAACCTCATGTATTGGTGGTGAGAACGCATATTACGCGATAGTAAA
>CAZUXP010000027.1:0-12724 GCA_964624275.1 uncultured Methanosarcinales archaeon | reverse complement strand
ACGAAAAGCAACATTGTACCGTTCATTATTTGATGATGTGAGTGATGAACAAACGCGAAAAAAAGTTGATGAAATCTATGCAAAAGAAGAAATAACTCAAAATGAAGTAGATTATATTCGTGAACAAATGATACACGCTAAAATTCCTCAAAAAGTTCATGAAAAAATTGAAACGCATTATCAGGCGTGTTTAGAAAATGTTAAAAAGCTTCAAATATCTTTTTTAACTGAATTACTCGCATATATTAAAAATAGAGAAAAATGAATAAAACTAAGATACTTATAACGGGTGCATCTTCAGGCATTGGAAAAGCAATCGCAACTGAATTAGATAATACAAATATTGAATTTATATTAACTGCAAGAAATACTCAGTCACTCAAACTATTACAATCTCAGTTACGTGCAAAATCAACAATTATTACTGCAGATTTATCAACACAAAAAGGAATTAACTCAGTTTGTGAAAAAATACAAAATGTTGATGTTGTTATAAATAATGCAGGGTTTGGAGAAAACAAATCGTTTATTTATTCATCTACAAAGACAAATATTGACATGATTACAGTTAATATTACCGCATTAACGCAAATAACACACGCTACAATACAAGATATGAAAAAATGTAAAAAGAGCGGTGTTATCTTAAATATAGCATCAGTTGCAGGTTTTTTACCTGGTCCATATATGGCAGTTTACTATGCAACAAAAAATTATGTTGTTTCATTTACTCAAGCAATTGCGCAAGAAGTAAGAGAATATGGAATCAAAATTAAAGCAGTTTGCCCTGGACCTGTTCAGACAAATTTTGCAAACGTTGCAAATGTTGAAAAGTCGGATTTATTTAAACACGCGGTTTCTGTAGAATCAATTGCAAAATACATTAAAAAACAAATCAATTTGAACTCAGTTATCGCAATACCAAGTATTTGGTTTAAAATTTCTTTATTTTTATTACGATTTTTACCAAGTTCATTTATTGTAAAGACTGTTGCAAAAATGCAAAAACCACGATGATTTAATTGTAATTCTTTTTTAATTCTAACTCACACAATACTTCACAGTGATGTGTTTGCGCAAATAAGTCAAACAAATGAGTTGATTTGTGCGTATAACCTTTTTTCAAAAAAAGCGGAAGTTCTTTTGCAAGTTGAGTTGGATTACAACTAACATATAAAATGTTTTCTGGCTCAATTTGCAGTAATCGCTCAATTGCCTTTTTACTCATTCCACTACGGGGTGGATCAGTAATAACGTGTAGAGGTTTTTTGAGTTTAAGTTTATAGACATTTTGCGCATTTTGTACAATTGCAGTTGTATTTGGTGTTTTATTTTCTGCAATATTTTTTTGTGCACAGTCAATACTCATTTCGACTTCTTCAACAATTGTTGTTGAATCAAATAATTTTGCACAATTAATCCCTAAAGTTCCAACACCGCCATATAAATCAAGCAAATGTCCGTTCTTATCTTTTAGTATGTCAAAGACAACCTCAACCATTTTTTGAGCCATTACTGGATTATTTTGAAAAAAACTTAATGAGTGATACCAAAGTGTTGATTCATAAATTTTTTCAGACATATATTCGCAACCTTTTACAACAAAATATTCAAAACCCAAACTGGTATTTGTATCTTTTGGAACATAACTTACTAGTATATTTTGTGCAGTTGATTTTTGTGCGAAAGTTTCAATAAGTTTTGTCGCTTCATCTATTCTTGTTGAATCTTGATTTAATGTAAATATAATTGTTGTACTTTGAGATGACGCACGAATTACTGCATATCGAAACGTTCCAGTTTTTTTTTGTGAGTCAAAATAGTCGCAATGAGTAAATGAATTTTGTAATTCTGCTAACAGGACATTAATTGATT
This sequence comes from uncultured Methanosarcinales archaeon, assembly GCA_964624275.1. Taxonomy (GTDB): domain Archaea; phylum Nanobdellota; class Nanobdellia; order Woesearchaeales; family DATGWN01; genus CAZUXP01. The sequence continues at coordinate 10,849 of CAZUXP010000027.1, read as the reverse complement.
TATTTGCAATATCGCAGTATGTAATTGGAATAATTGTTTGAAAATTATTTGATTTTCGTAAACCCAATCCTCTGTGAGAAAAAATAAAATCCATTCTGTTTCGATATGCATATTCAGCGTCGTGATGGAGTTGAATCGTTTCTGGTTCAATTTGTAGTGCATCTGCAACTCGTTTTTGTTTTTGTTTGAGTTGTACGCTATATAAGATGTGTTGTGTTTGACATCCTCCGCATTTTGAAAAATACGGACATTTTGGCTCTCGGTTCATTTGATATATTCTTCCTTGATTTTTTGTAAAGATTTTAGTTTTTTTCTTGCTGCATTTTCTCCCTTGGTAATGATTTTCTGTTTATCACGAAAATCGACTGCATTTCTGACTCCCAAGTTAGGTTTTATAAATACTATTGAGTTATCTTTTGAATATTTTACTGTTGTATAATACTTTTGACTTGCCTGTTGTAATAAATAAAATGTTCGAAAAAATAATTCTTTTGTTGAACTTTGCGAATTAATTAATTTAGCTGTAAAGGAAACATCGATAACTATCTGGTTATAATTTTCTGGTGCAATGTTAAGTGGTACGGGATTTGTTACTCCACCGTCAATTAAATATTCGTTTTTGTACAAATATGGTTTATATAAACCTGGAAGTGCAATCGATGCAAGGATAGCAGGAATAATTAGACCTTTTGAAAATATTTTTTCTTTTTGGGTATTGACATTTGTTGCATTTACTTTTAATGGAATATTGAGTTGCGAGAATGTTTTTGCCCTTAAGTGTTTTTCTAAAAATTCTTCTGTTTTCTGTGTGCTTAATAAATGACCTAACATAATATTTTTTTCCACAAACGAAAAAATATTTGTCTTTAATAGTATCGTTTCAAGTTCTTCTGCACTTTTACCATCAGCATACAATGCACCAATAATTGCGCCCATGCTTGAACCAACTATTAAATGTGGCGTTATTTTTAATTTTTCAATTATTTTCAAGACACCAATGTTTGCAAAACCTCGTGACCCTCCTGCTCCTAAAATTACTGCAAGTTTTTTTTTCATATATACACCTCAAGTTTTTTTAAATAGTGCAAGCGCTTTTTGTTTTTGTGCAAAATGATTAATAATTTGCTTAGGATAATCAATATTTTGAATAGGTAGTTGTGTTTCTAAATCGTGTATTTGTTTTGGTGTAAATTCTCGTAATTCTGGTACCCATTTCTTAATATATGTACACTCACCATCAAATCGTTTTTGTTGTAACCACGGATTAAAAATTCGAAAGTAGGGTTGTGCATCACATCCAGTAGATGCCGCCCATTGCCAGGAACCATTGTTTACACAGGGATCATAATCAACGAGTTTTTGTGCAAAATATTTTTCGCCAAGTCGCCAATCAATAAGTAAATCTTTAATTAAAAAAGAAGCAACAATCATTCGAACACGATTATGCATATATCCAGTTGTGTTTAATTGTCGCATCCCTGCATCAACGATTGGAAAACCAGTTTTGCCATCACGCCATTTTTGAAATAATTCAGTATCATACGACCATCGAATGTTGGAATATTTTTCTTGAAATTCTTTCCCAAAGACTTTTGGAAAATGATATGCGATATATGTATAAAAATCTCTCCAATACAATTCGCGCGTATATGATGTTTCAAGACCTTGTATTTGGCGTGTTTGATGAAATGTTTCACGAATTGAAATTGTTCCAAATTTATGATGAGCTGAAAGGAGTGATGTTCCTTTTATAGCCGGAAAGTCTCGTTGTGTTTTGTAATCACTAATAGTTTGAATTTGTGTAAGAATTTTACGTGCTTTTTCTCGTCCGCCATGTACTGCGATATTTTTATTGAATTCTGGAAGAATTTTTTTGTATATGTCAAAATTTTCTGAAAATTCAATATCTTTTGTATAAAAATTTGTCTGAGCGCAATTCTGAGGTTTACTGACTGGTATTGTTTTTGCGGTGTTATAAAATGGAGTAAAAACCGTATATCGACCACCGTCACCTTTAGTTATTTGCTTGATTGGTGAGAGCATATAATCTTCAAATGATTCAAATACGCAGTCGTGTTGATCACAGAGTTTTCTGATTTTTTCATCTCGTTTTCTTGCAAATGGTGTATAATCCTCGTTAACAAAGAGTGCCTGAATAGGAATAGATTCTAAGAGTTGTTGTATGATTTCTTGCGAGTCTCCGTAAAATAAAAAGAGTTTACCTTGTTGTTTTTTAAGTTGTTCTTGTAAATCTTCAAGTGATTCTATCATAAATTGAATTGCGTTTTGAGACTTATAGTCATTATGTGTGATTTGTTTTTTGTCAAAAATAAAAATGGGAATAACTTCTCTTGATTGTTTTAGTGCTTCAATGAGTGCCGTATTATCAGTAATTCGTAAATCTCTTCTAAAAATGTATAATGATGTTTGATAGTTCATAAAATAGTAAAGATGTATTGTTTTTTTTAAAACTTGTTAATTTATTTTTTATGTAAAAAACTCATTATCAACATATATTCTAAAACTCGCCAAAACATTTATAAATAAAATCGGAATTCGCATATATATTCAAGAGAATGTAATATAAAAATATTACAGGAGTTTGAAAATATGGCAAAAGAACAAATAGTTTCAGCCCAAGTCGATGCGATTCAAAAAGCACTCGCTCAAAATAAGGCACTTTTAGGGACGAAACAGACCCTAAAACAAATTAAAGCAGGAACCATTTCACAAGTGTATTTGTCTACAAATGTTCCATCAGCAGTTTCTGATGATGTGATGCATTATGCAGAATTAACAAAAACACCAGTTGAAAAACTTTCAATGGACAATGAAGAATTAAGTGTGATTTGTAAAAAACCATTTCGCATAAGTATCGTTTCAATTCACAAATGAGTAATTCATCGATTAAATTTACGTCAGAATCGTTAGGTCAAATCAGTTTGTTTGAGAAAGTAACGAGAGCAAAAATAAAAGATTGTTTTGAAGATGCAAATAAACAATTAGTGTTTGTTGTCGTACAAGGAGATTTACAAAAAGCAATTGGAAAACAAGCAAAAAATGTCCAAAAGCTTAAAAATCTCTTTAATAAAAACATTCGAATAATTGAATTTAATGAGGATGTATGTCAGTTTGTTGCAAATGTTGCAAGACCTATTAAAGTATTAGAAGTCATGCACGATGGTAATGGAGTGTATACAATAATTCCTCCTGATGTGAAGAGTCGAGGATTACTTATCGGACGAAATGCTCGAGTCTTACGAGATAATGAGTTAATCGTGAAACGATATCATTCAATACAAGAATTACGAGTACAATAGGTGAATAATAATGACAAAAAAATCAAAAGGTATTAATGCCGCAACTAAACTTGAAAAACGCCGATCAGATAGTAATTGGCTTAGCAAAAAATTTGTAAAACGAACGCTTGGTCTTCGAGAAAAATCAGATCCTCTTGGAGGAGCATCACAAGCAAAAGGAATTGTGCTTGAAAAACTTCAAATTGAAGCAAAACAGCCAAACTCAGCAATGCGAAAAGCAGTCCGTGTGCAATTAACAAAAAACGGAAAAAAAGTTACTGCGTTTTTACCTGGTGACGGTGCAACAAAACTTGTTGATGAACACGATGAGGTAATGATTGAGTGTATTGGTGGAAAGATGGGTCGAGCAAAAGGTGATTTGCCAAGTATTCGATGGCAAGTATTAAAAGTAAATGATCAGTCTTTAGATGCATTAAGACGCGGAAAAATAGAGAAAGCGCGGAAATAGGTGAAATAATATGAGTGATATAAAATTTTTTAATAGATGGTCAAATGAAGGAGTTATCATCGCAGATGCAGGTTTAAACGGATACATTGATGTAACTCCTGTAATTGTTCCAAAAACAGGTGGCCGAAATGCAAAATCTCGATTCCATAAATCAAAATTAAGTATTGTTGAACGATTTACAAATCGAATTATGATTCCAGGTCATAAAAATAAAAAACATTTTCAATCATCTGGATCAAAAACAGGAAAAAGTCAAACAGCATTACAGATAATGGAAAACACACTTGAAATATTAGAGCAAAAAACAAAAGAAAATCCAATAGCAGTGTTAGTACAAGCTATTGTAAATGCAGCTCCTCGTGAAGAAATAATTGCAATTGAGTATGGTGGAGCACGATATCCAAAAGCAGTTGAATGTGCACCACAGCGCCGAATTGACTTGGTAATTCGTTATATGACTCAAGGAGCTTCGCAAAAAGCGTTTAATTCTAAAAGACCAATTGAACAAACATTAGCTGATGAAATTTTACATGCATATAATGTTAGTACATCTTCTGCAGCAATTGCAAAGAAAAACGAAACAGAACGTCAAGCAGATAGTTCACGTTAAAAGCACAATATTTTTATAGGGCTCATCCCCTATAATTTTTATTATGAGTGATCCAAAACATGTCGGCATCATACTTGACGGAAATAGGCGGTTTGCAAAACAAAAAGGTTTTACCTCAATTAAAGGTCATAAAACAGGTGCCGAAACGCTAACGAAAATATTACCTTTTTTTGCAAAAACATCAGTCACAACATTAACACTCTATGTTTTTTCTGTAGAGAACTTTAAACGTAGTCAAGAAGAAGTAAATGATTTATTTGAATTAGTTATTTCATATTGTGATTCAAAAAAATTCTTAGACGAACTTCACAAAAATGAAACTCGGGTGAATTTTGTAGGGGATTTATCATTGTTTCCTGAAAATATATCAAAACGTACATTGGACGTTGAAAAAAAAACAAAAAATTATACTAAGCGACTCATTAATCTTGCTTTTGGATATGGAGGCCGTCAAGAAATACTTCGTGCGGTGAGGGATATTGCGCAGGATGTTCAAGAATCAAAAATAGGTATTGAAAATATTACTGAGGAAGTTTTTGCACAGTATTTATATGTAAATGATGATCCTGATTTAATTATTCGAACAGGTGGTCAGGTTCGAACATCAAATTTCTTACCTTGGCAATCAGTCTATAGTGAATGGTTTTTTATACCTAAATTTTGGCCACAAATAACTGAATCAGATTTACAAAAAGTTTTGGATGATTTTTCCACTCGAAAACGTAATTTTGGGAAATGATGTGGAAATTAAATAAATTTTTTCAGTTTGTTTTAATATTAAAAAATATTAAATGAGCTTTTGATATAGAAGCATTCATTGTAAATTGATATAGATGTATCATTTGAAATCAAATCATTAAGTCGATATATTAGCCGATATATATATAAATATGTTCTCATATATATGAGTATGATTGAAGAAATAATTACAGAATTCATCACAAATGAGAATTTGTGGCCAATTTTTTTTGGCGTACTTCTCTTAATTTTCGTTTATTTATTAGTTTCATACTTATTCATGTCTTTTGCTTTCATGTCGATCGCAAAAAAAGCTAAACTCTCAACACCTAGCCTTGCTTGGATTCCGTTTTATGGACCTGATATTATTGCATATCAAGGCTCAAAATTGCATTGGTGGCCATGGTTATTATTAGTAGTTGTACATTTTATATCGGTAATACCGTTAGGATTTATTATTTCAGTTCCTGCAAGCTTGGTATTTCTTGTTTATTCATATATATGGAGATGGAAAGTTTTTGAACGAGTAAAATTCCCAGGTTGGTTTGCACTACTTACAATAATTCCAATCATTAAATTAATAGTTGTTGGTTTTGTTGCTTGGAGTAAAAGGTCATAATCAGTCTAAAAACTGATTTCATCTAAAAAATTATGTTAGAGTAAATACGTACACTGTAATAAATGCAGAAAGTGTGAAGATTGTGAACAATCTGATTCTTTAATACTATTGAAAAACGCAAGTTTTTAATGATTCATGAAAAGATCAACGATTTTTATGCACAAAAAATTTTACCTATTATAAACTCAGTTTTTCTTTGTTTGTAATTACATTTTTGGAAGATACTCTTGGTAAAGCTCTTAAGTGAAATTTGCGTGCGTTTTTTCTATTAGTTAGTTCTGAATAAATCTCTGAAAACAAAAAACTTTATAAATAACCCTTTTGTCTGTTTTCATATTCCCAAAGACTAACGGTTTTTATAACCTGTAGTAGGGTGATAATACGATGGATACAAAATTAGTTCAAGACGCAGTAGAAAAATTGCATACAGAGTACAAGCGAAATTTTATACAAAGTTATGATTTAGTTGTTGTTCTCAAAGATTTAAATTTAAAAAAACCTGATGAACAAGTAGATTTTTTTGCATCTTTATCAAAACCAGTAAATAAAAAAGTAAAGGTTTGTGGACTTGTTGGACCAGAATTAATTGAAGAATCAAAAGAACATTTAGATCATACTATTACACTTTCTGAGTTTGAGTCATTATCTAAATTAGACATTAAAAAAATAGCAGATGAATATGATTATTTTGTTGCACAAGCAACTATTATGCCAAAGGTGGCAGCAACATTTGGACGAACATTAGGTCCACGAAATAAAATGCCAAACCCTAAAAGCGGTTGTGTTGTACCTCCTAAAGCCAGTTTAAAACCTTTACATGAACAATTACAAAATACTGTTCGGGTTAAAACAAAAAATGCATTGATGGTACAAGCGCGTGTTGGAACTGAAGAAATGGATGTTTTGGATATAACTGAAAATATTTCAGTTTTGTATGATTCAATTATCCATCATCTGCCCAAAGAAGAAAATAATGTTCAATCTGTTTATATTAAAAAAACAATGAGTAAGGCGGTGAAATTACAATGACGGTAGCCAAAATTAATCAAGCAAAACAGGATGTTGTAACGCAAATGTGTGAGTTATTTCCTAAATATTCTATCATTGGTGTTGTAAACATGGAAGGCTTACCGACGTCAACTGTTCAAAAAATGCGTTCAATGCTTCGTGATAAAAAAATTGAACTTCGAATGGCTAAAAAGCGGTTACTTAAAATCGCATTTGAACAATCTGAAAAAAATATCAAAGGTTTGACACAGTTAACTCCGCACCTTAAAGGTATGCCTGCAATTATTTGTACAAATGATAATCCTTTTAAATTATATAAAATGTTGCAGTCTAATAAATCGACTGCACCAGCAAAACCAGGTCAAGAAGCACCAAAAAATATTATTGTTTTAGAAGGGCCAACTGAGTTTGCACCAGGTCCAATAATTGGAGAGCTAGGAAAATTTGGGATAAAAGCAGGTATAGATGCGGGAAAAGTTGTCATCAAAGCCGATGCAACAGTTGCAAAAGAAGGTGATATTATTACTGCAGATTTGGCTGCAATTTTAACGCGTTTAGGTATTGAACCAATGGAAATTGGACTCGATTTACGAGCAACAATTGAAGATGGAACAATTTTCACAAAAGATGTATTAGGTGTTGATGAACAAGAATATATCGATAATATAACTCAATCTCATCGTTGGGCTTTCAATTTAGCGATTGAAAGTGCAATATGTACGAGTGAGACAACAACTGTACTCATTCAAAACGCATTTAGAGATTCTAAAGCACTTGCAATATCGCAGTGTATCGTTTCAAAAGATGTCATTGATGAGTTAGTAGGCCGAGCTGAAATTCAGGCGAAGTCTGTAAAACAAAAAATAGAATAAAAATTATGGAGGCGTAAATCATGGAATATGTATATGCAGCAATGTTAATTCATAAAGCAGGAAAAACAATTGATGAAGCTACAGTTAAAAAAGTTTTAGAAGCAGCAGGTGTAACATCTGATGAATCTAGAGTTAAAGCGTTAGTGGCAGCACTGGACGGCGTTAATATTGATGAAGCTATAGAAAAAGCAGCAGTAGTAGCACCAGTAGCAGCAACACCAGCGACTGAAAGCGAATCAAAAGAAACAAAAGAAGAACCGAAAGAAGAAGAGAAAAAAGATGATGGTGCAGCAGCAGCTGGACTTGGTTCATTATTCGGATAGATTTATTTCTATCCTTTTTTATTATTTTATTAAGTAAAAAACACAAAAAACACAAAAATAAAACAAAAATTAGTTGAAGTCACATGTCAGAAACAAAATCGGAACAATTACAGGATTCTTATAAAGAGTTGATGGATAAAAAGGAATTGTTGTTTGAAAAACAGCAAACAATTTCAGCTCAGATAAAACAAACTATTGATGAAATAAAAAAACATCGTGAACTTCGTGATGAATTTACAAAAAAAGTTCAAAATGAAAAGAAAAATCGAAATGATTTAAATGTACAAATTAAAGATCTTATTGTAAAAATTAAAGAAGTACAAGGTGATGAACAACCTGTACAGCAAAAACAACAAAAACAACAATCCTATTTTTCACGTGATCGTTCTAAAAAACCGTTAACATTTGGTCAATTAAAAAAACAAATAGAAGATTTACACTTAAAAATTGAAACTGAAGCTCTTCCTTTTGATAAAGAACAACAGATAATGAAGTTGTTAAAAGAGAAGAAAAAAGCAATTGAGCAATTAGATAAACAAAAATCAGAAAAGACAGAATCATCTAAAATTGGAAAAGATCTTTCAAAATTAAAAAAAAAATCGGATAAAATTCATAAATCTATCCAAGAAGCTGCTCAGAAATCTCAGGAAGAACATGAATCATTATTATCTTTATCTAAAGAAGTTGATAATTTACGTTCGCAAGAAAAAGATGTTCGAAAAAGTATTGATGAAACAAAAGCTGAGCTTAAGAAATTACGTGCAGTATTAAAACCATCTCAAACTCGACGAAGGGTTTCAATGCCGCGTCAGCCATCTCGTTCAAACGAAGAAATTGAAAAACGCGCAGGTGTTGTTGAAGAGAAATTAAAAGGGAAAAAAAAACTTACAACTGATGATTTATTAGCATTGCAAGCAATGCCAGTTTCTAAAGAAGAACAACAAAATTCTAAGTAATTTTTTTACATTTTTAGTTTATTATTATTTTATTTATAATTATGTGTAATGGTATATTCTCAATGATTTAAAAACTTAAGAGAGTAATTTTTGATACAAATAAAAAGGTAAATTGCGATTTTTATCTGAATGTGAAAAAATTTTAAGAAATTTACGTTTATTAAAGAATTTAAAAAGAAAAAGCATTTATGCTTTTTTTTCCATGTAATTAGTTGCGCCACATGTGAGACGATCTTTATGTTCTGCCATAAAGTAACCATCGCCTTTTTTCGGTGACCATTTATTTTTTCGAATTAATTTGCCGTCTTTTACTTCGTATTTGTTAACGATAGAATATGCTTTTTTTGCCATAGTTATGCCTCTGAAGGTTTTTCTGCTTCTTCTTCCTGTTTTGATTCTTCTTCTGCTTCTTTGGGTTTTATAACTTCATTTCGTTTTGCCATATGCGTAAGTTCAAATGTTTTCAATGCATTCATTGAATTATATACATATGCTGTTACGATAAAACTTGTTGCACCAAATAATGCATTTACATTTGAAACAATAACAAGTTCTTGGTTTGCTTTTGTTTTTTTTGCAATTGCTTCTTGAATTTTTGCTCTTGAAGGTGTTGTTTCTTCTTTATGTGTAATTTCTGCTTGTATTTCAGTGCGTTGTAAAGACGCACTCTTTATTTGAGTTTTTATATTTAATTCCATTGTTATCGTACCTTAATTGCGTATTCTCCTGGACGTGTAATACTTAATTTTTTTGCAATTTCAGATTTTGATGCATCTGAAATAACAATTCTTCCAAACCAGCTTGAAGTAAGTGGTTCTTTAGGATCAAGTGGACTCACATCTTGGGTTGTAAGTATTTTTGTTAATTTTCCTGCTTGTTTTTTTGCCATTTATTTTCACCTATTTTGCTTTTGCAGTTTTTTTTTGAATTTCATCCAAAACCCATTCAAGTTTTCCAAGTCCTGGTTGTCGCATCGTTAACCCGAATTTTGGGTTGGTGATATCTTTATAACTCACTGCAATAACACGTGTTCGACAAATATCTCCTGATTTGAGTGTTCTTGAGGATTGTTTACCTTGTAAAACTTTATCTTTCGAAAAGCTTACAAAATCATCCATTGTTTGAGAAATGTGAATCATTCCTTCAATAGGTCCAAGACTGATAAATGCACCAAATTCAGCAATATCGAGAATTTGTCCTTGGAATATTTCTTGTAAATCAATTTTAAATGCTAGTGTATCAAATTGAACTTCGTAAAAAGCTGCGCCGTCTCCAGGTATAATAATACCATCAGAATATTCAAATACTTCTAAGACATCAATAACAATGCCGATTTCTTTTGATATGAATGATTCATATTTCTCTTTTAATTGAGTTATAATTGCTTCATCTATGGAACCGCCAAATAGATTTGGTGGAACGCGAACTGTATCTTTTAATCGAATTTTATAAAACATATGGTATACCTCTATACTAATTCTAAATGTGACCCTTGTCGTAAAACTATAATTGGAACTCCAATTTCACTGAGTCGTTTTTTAAGTCCTTTATCTTGGGTTGCAATAATCACATCTTTATTTTCTTTGCAATATGTAACTATCGCATCATCAGCAGTTATTGCGGATTTGTGTGATAATATGTCACATCTTTTTGAAATAAATGTTTTTGCAAGCTTTGCAAACCGTATACGTTCTTTTCGCAAAATGAGTTCGTTAAGTTCATCTATCGTTTTTTGCATAACACAAAATGAAAATTTTGCGGGTATGACGCGTTCAAATTCTGCTTCAAGAGACACTTTGTGTGTAAATGGTATAAACACAAAATTTGTATCTAGGATAAGCTTCATTTGCTATACTATGGAATCTTCGTTTCATTTATAAATGTTGTTCTTTTTTCAGTATTGTGCTATCCTATATTCGGTTCACACCTAAGTACCTTGATGCAGGAGTTTTATA
>CAZUXP010000026.1:0-14072 GCA_964624275.1 uncultured Methanosarcinales archaeon | reverse complement strand
ACAGATGCTTTTACCTTTATAATTCTACCGATTCAGAGGGTTTCTATAGAGCCGATAATATAAAAAACGACAGTGTTTGAACTTCGTTATATTTACTTGCAAGATTATTATGGTGCATTCATGACAGCAGTCTTTTTACGAAATCTTCGTTGCATACAAAGAAAAACGAGTTTTTCATGCACAGAAAATTTTTAATTTTTTCGTGAATCACTCGATTTCTGATTTAACACCGAGGTATTAATCTTGTAGGCGGCATTTAGACACTGTCTAAAAAATGCTTCATCCAAAAAATAATTTTAGAGAAGATACGCACCTTGCAATAAAGTCAGAAAATTCAGTGATTGTTGAACAATTATATTGTTCAACACCGTTGGAAGACGTAACTTTCCAACGATTCCATGCAACTGAATTTTGGTAATTACTCATAGCGGGACTCTTGAGTAAAAGTTGCGTGCGTATTTTTCCTCATTACGTTATTTTTGGGTGAAGACTCTAAAAAAGAAACCTTTATTAAGTAATTTTATTTTGATACGTGCTGAGGTGTTGCAATTGGTAACAAAAAGAAGCTCACATTCAAAAAAAACAACGAAAAAAACAAAAAAATCGACTCAAAAATCGGTTAAAAAAACAAATTCTGTATCAAAAACAAAGAAATTAGATAATCCGAATAATAATCTTTTACAAGTAGGTATTGGTTTAGGTATTTTAGTATTTGTTTTATTAATTGCAGCTGTATTATTTGCACTTAATATTACAAGTTCAACTACAAGTTCAACTCAATCTGATGCTGAAGTTATTGTAAATTATGATGGGAAAAGTTATCCAATAACTGTTGAAGAAGTTGATGAAATATTTGCATTAGCAAATATGGATGGACAATCAATGAGTAGAGATGAGCTTATTGATCAACTTATATCGCTTACATTGTTGACAGCTGAAGCAGAACGACTCGGTATTAATGTAAGTTCTCAAGAAGTCGAACAACAAGTGCAATCTCAAATTGCGACTATTGAACAACAGATAGATTCAGAACAACTTCAAGTTGAATTAGATCGTCGTGAATTATCATATGATGAGTTTGTTGACCAATTAACAGAATCAATTAGAAAAGACTTATTGATTAATCGATTATTAACGCAAGAAATATTTTCAACAATTCAAACTGATGAAGAAACTTTACGACAAGTTTATGAAGAAAATAAAGCGCAATTTATTTCGCCACAGACTGTCTCAGCTCGACATATTTTAATTTGTGATGAAAATAGTTTACGGTGTGATGCCGGTTTGAATCGAACACAAGAAGATGCCTTGGCGCTTGCAAATCAGATTCGAAGTGATGTAGCAGCTGATACTTTTGCTGAACTTGCAAATCAATATACTGAAGAACCAAATTCAGATGGTGGAAATTTAGGTTCATTTTCTCAAGGTCAAATGGTAAGCGAATTTGAAGAAGTTGCGTTTTCCCTAGAAATTGGTGAGATTTCTCAACCTGTAAAAACTGATTTTGGGTATCATATTATTTATGTATATGATAAAACGCCAAGCCAGGAATTGTCTTTTGAGGAAGTGTATGATCATTTAGAAGAACAGTATAAATACTCTGTTTTTGAGCAACTTCAAGATGACTATATTCAAGGTTTACGTGAACAAGCAGAGATTGAGTATTAATCTTTGTTTTTCTTGTTTTTTGTTCAGGAAAAAATCGGTAGTTTTATAAAGAGTTTTGCAATACTTCTTTTTTGTAAGTGTTAAATTTAAAGCTCGCTACAGCCTGGCACGAGAGTATTTGACAGAGCGCATGACTTTATGGGTCTAGCAATGACGCTTCAAAGTTAGTGTCTCAGGCTACAGCTTATCATAATACAATCATTACAAACTTATACAACCTTAAAAATCCCAATTGAAATGGGGGTAAGATTTATTCATTTTAAGGGTCATAAATACACTCCACATGCTAAAAATATATGTGGAATTGTTGCATATATGAATGTAACATAAGTAATTGTACAGAATAAGCACCGAGTTCTTAGCACTTGTAATACATGGAGAGTGATAATTATGGCAAAAATAAGCCCAGTATCAGGAAAATATATAGTAAATGCAGTAATTAAAATAGAAGGTGTCGTAGATCGACCCGATATTATCGGAGCAATATTTGGACAAACAGAAGGATTATTAGGTTCAGATTTAGAATTGCGAGAATTACAACGAAGTGGTCGAATTGGTCGAATTGAAGTTCAAACAGAATCAAAAGGTGGTATAACGCAAGGAACGATTGTCATACCATCATCTTTAGATAAGGCTGAAACGGTAATTGTTGCGGCAGCTTTAGAGATAATTGAGCGGATTGGACCTTGTAATTCGCATATTGAAATCAAAAATATTCAAGATGTGCGGATATCAAAACGAAAGCAAGTTGTCGATCGTGCAAAAGAATTATTAAAAAAACTCCAAGATACAATTATGCCGGATTCACAAGAATTAGCTGAACAGGTTGCAGAATCAGTAAGAGTAATGGAAATTCAAGAATATGGAAAAGAAAAATTGCCTTGTGGTCCTGCAATTGAAGAAAGCGAAGAAATTATTATTGTTGAAGGTCGAGCAGATGTGTTAAATTTATTAAAACATGGTTTTAAAAATGCAATTGCGATGAATGGAGCAAGTACGCCGAAAACATTAGTTGATTTATGTAAAACAAAAGAGGTTGTATTATTTGTTGATGGAGATCGTGGTGGATTATTAAATGTGAAAGAAATGATTTCTGTTGCTGAAATAGAATTTATTGTAAAAGCGCCAGATGGAAAAGAAGTTGAAGAATTAACAAAAAAAGAAATTCATAAAGCGCTTCGAACAAGACTGACACCTGAACAAATGAAATCAGAATTAGTTTCTCGTGATTCATTACGTCAATATCCAAATAATAATCGACGTGAGAATAATTCGAATAATAAAAATCAGCGTAATAAAAATTCAGAGAGAGATTCGTCAAAAGATTCACATTCAAGTGAACCTCGAACATATAATAAGGTACCAACATTATCCAAAGATGATGAAGCTCATTATAAAGAGATTCTTGATGACATTGTTGCCTCACATGCGGCAGTACTTGTTGATAAAGAAAAAACAGTTTTAGGACGTGTTCCAATTTCAGAACTTGAAGCAACAATCGGTGATTTAGATGGCGGTGTACATGCAGTAATTATTGATGGTTCAATTAGTTCATCGGTTGTAAAATCAGCACAAAAAGCTCGCGTTCGAATGCTTATCGCTCGTTCATCGGAAGTTAAATCTGATAATCGGGTTGGTATTTTTGTATTTGAGGAATAAACTCTTCTTTAATAGGAAGATTATTATACCGTAAGATTTGCATTATTTGCAAATCGAGGTGTTTTTTTTCTAGTGAACTCAATTCTGCTTGTTTATTATAAAATACAATTGGAAACTTTTCGTGTACTGTAAACGTTTTACTTCGTGCTGCAAGTCCAACGTGATACTCTTGTTTTTGATTAAATACGATGCTGGGAAAGACTGAAACAGTTTTTTGTTCTTTTGATTCTAGTTTTTGTTGAGTTAATTCTGTTGTTTGTTTGTTAGGTTTATTTTGAGTATATGAAACTCTTATTCCTTCTGAGATACAAAGTGGTTTTAAGTTTGTATAATCTTCTTGTGAATGAAATACATCAAATGCTGCATGAGAGTGACCAAGACCAATTATGCGCCTATCGTTTCGTTTAAAATATGTATGTGCTTTTGAAATACCTTCTTTAAATTGGAAATGCGATGGTGTTATATATTGTTTTAGAGGGAGTTGGATATCTTGAATATCAATTATTTTTTGAGTTTTATTTTTTGTAACCGTTCCTCCATAAATAAAACCAATTTCATGTGGGATATTTGTTAGTTCACAGATTCGTTTAGCAATATATTGTGATTTTAAAAAAACTTTTTTATCAATTTGTAATTTTACATTTCTTCTAAGCCCTAATCTTTCTAATAGTGTTTCATTCATTTTTATACCTTGCTACGAATATAGTTTTTTTTGTAAAACTGAACTATAATTGAGATTTTTGTGAAGTGGTTTAACAAAATGTTTTTCATTCATTCGATAATTTGCATATAAACTCATTAATGTTCCCACAATAATATTTGGTGTAATTACAGAAGGATTTGCCTGACGCACACAACTTTGATTTTCATTTTGTGGTTGTTTTTTTTCACGTTCTGCTTCAAATTCTAAATTTCGTTTTTGTGCAATACAAGCTGTTTGCCTTGGAACATAACTACTAATAACACCGTGAGTAGGTGTGCAACCACCTTCCATTACCGGTATTTGTTTTTGTATTGCATAGTTGTTAACTTCTAATCGAGATTTAAAATTGTCGGTGCAACAAAAGATAATATCCCAAGGTTGCTTTGTGCTTGTATCAAATGTCGTTTGTTCATAAAATGTTTGAATTGTAGGATTTATTGTTTTTAATCTACTTGAAAGAATTTTTGCTTTAGATTTTCCAATCGTATTTGCATAAAGTAATTGCCGATTAAGATTTTGGATATCAACAACATCGGGATCAATAATTGTAATAGATTTTGTTCCTTTTAAGGCTTCACAAATAGCAGTGTATGTACCTGTTCCACCAGCTCCAACAATAAGTGCGTTTTGATAATTTTTTTGTTTCCATAAAATTTTTTTATTATCAGTAAAATCCTTTGAAAAATCGAATATGAGTTTTTTATTTGTAATTTTTTGTTCATTTTCAGTATATGTTGCCACATGTTTTCTAGCTTCATCAACAACAAAACTTGCACAGAGTGATTCAAGCCAATGTGATGATGGATGTGGTATTTTTCTAATTGGTTTTATATCAATTTGAATTGTATTTTTTTGTGTTATTCCTACAAAATAAGGTATTGATAATTTTTGTGCGATGGTTGCATGTATTTTTTGTATTTTATAATCTTTAGAGGTATCGATACAAAGTGTTGGTTGAAATTCATCAATAAGATAATGTAATGGGTTAGTATTAATACCTTGATACTTAATATGTGGTAAAAATGAATTCATTGATTCTTTTATGCCTTTAATCCATCTTTTTTTTGGACGAAAAGAATATAAAACTGATTGTATTTTAGGCCTAAGTATTGGTGAGAAATGTTGAATATGTTCAAAACCAAGTCCAGCTAAATTAAATAATGAGAATTCAGTCGTAAGTGATTCACCAAAAAGCAAAACTCGTTGATTTAAGATTAAATCTTGCTTTTCTTTCATGAATGTTCGGTTCGAGCTGTATTGATCCATCTTTTATAACCGTATATTTTTATAGATTTCTCTATTTGTTGGTGCAATTTGTGTTGTTACAAGTGATTCATTACCTAAATTTCGAACAGGCTTTAATTCTTTGTTAGAATAACCGTTATGTAAAACATATTCTGCTTCAAGTATAGTTTCAGCAATTTTATTTGCAATAAAAGAGTCTTGTATATCATATTGTTTATGAAATGGGATATTTTTTGCATTCCATCGTTTTAAACTATCACCAAAACAAATAAGATTTGAACCGTTCCAAACAAAAAAATGTGCATAATCTTTTGAATGTATTACTCTTGGTTCTTTTATTATTGAAACATTTTGGTTTTGAATACTTACGTCAGTTTGGATTTTTACTGCTTCAAACAAATAAAACATATTGTCAATTTCGCATGCAAATTTTGGTATTTGCGATATAAAACTATACGTAGTATCAAATGTATGATTGAGTTGTAAACTTTTATGTTTATATGACGTTATTTGGCCTAATTTAGATTTCACTCCAATATTTCGATAATCTAAGTCAATACTTTTTGGGTTTAATACGTCTGGTTTTTTTGGAGCGACCATTATATATTCAACTGTTGTTGTAGGAGTAATTTCAAAGAGTACATTTTTTTTCTGCAGTGGTGATTGAACTTGAATTGTTTGTTGTTGTTCGTTGGTACATGTTTTTGTTCCGTAAAAATATCGATTTTTGACACGTGTAAATAATTCATCAATATCGCTCACAGTTTGCGTTTGTAATTTATTTTTTTCAAAATATTGTTCTTCAAAGAATTGTCTTGTATCACAAGGTGTAAATGTATCTGAAGAAAAACCATATATTGATTTTGAAGGAATAAATACGGAATCATTTAGACAATATATGCGTTTTACTTCATTGACAAGTTTTACAAATGGATGTTTTTCAACCATTTTGTTCATTTTTGTATGATTCCACCGCCAGGTTCATATTTGACCATCAAATCGATACTTTTGTATGTATGAGTTTGACCATTTTCAACAATTTCTTTTGGCTGTACGATGTCATCTAATTTTTGAGAAAGTGTATCATTCATTGTCAACGTAACGCTTGTGTTGTATTCATCACCTATTCTTGGATGAAAACGAATGTTATCAGGTTCATTAAGTAATGAAATATAGTCTTGAGCAATTTGTTGTTCGTCTTCAGTTAAAGGTGAGTTGTACTCATCACCTGATGAATTCGTCATATACTCACAAACTGCGTCCAATGTTTTATGTAGATACGAGTCGGGCAGATGTTTGAGTAAACCCATTCGTTGTTGTACTTGGCCTTGTTCATCTTCGATATCGATGATGTCGTCTTCTGAATCACGACTTAATTGCATAATTATTGTTTTTGCCATATGTTGTTGTATGACTGAGGTTTGATTTATGTACTTTGGATAATTTTTCGAAAATATTCTGAGGGTGCATTTTATTATCCGAAACACATTCAAAAATGCGCATTTTCAAACAAAAACTTTAAATACTCAACGAGCTAAAAAAATATAGAGGTTGAGTTATTGAATTCAAAAGCACAAATAAGTCTGTTTATTATTATTGGTATAGTGATTTTATTAGGTGTGTCTGTGTATTTTATTTACTCGAATGTAACCGATACCCAATCCGATGAGTTAGAATTAACTGAAACGATACCACAAGAGTTTGCTGTTGTTCAAAAATATGTTTCTGAATGTGTTAGAACAGTTGCACGGGATGGATTACGCTTGATTGGTGCACAAGGTGGATATATTAATCCATCATCGCAAGGTTTGTCTGCAAGTCGAAATGATCCTACTGAATCGGATGGAGTTTATTTGAGCAGTTTGTCTGAGAGTTTTGTTCCGTATTGGTGGTTTTTAGCCTCATCAAATGATTGTGATGGGGATTGTTTTTATTATTCAAATTATCCTCCATTAGAGGGAACATCGGATTCTGTAAAAAATCAATTAGAGGATTATATCAATGCCGAATTATTAAATTGTGTTGGTGATTTTTCATCTCTACGTGAAAGTGGATATCAAATTGAATATGCGTCTTCTGTTCAGACTCAAATTTATTTTCGTGATGATGATATTCGGTTTTTTGTTGAATTTCCGATAACTGCCAGCACCTCAGATACAGAACAATTCATATCACAATTTGAATATATTGCAAATGTGCCTTTTTTAAGAATGTACGAATATGCAACATTATTACTAGATGTCCAAATAGAAAATAATTACGTTGAAAATGTTATATTACATACGATTTCTGCATATACTGGAACTGATACAAATTCGCTTCCGCCCTTTTTTGCAGCAACGACAAATCCAGTTGAGACTGCAAGTTGGATAACTGTTGCGGTTCGTGAGCAAATAAATGATTTGTTATTAAGGCATATTAATGGAATTCAAGTATTAAATTCTGCAAATTATGCCGCGCCTCAATTTGCGGAAGGTTCAATATTAGATGAGCTGACAAAAATTCAAACTCTACCTTTACAAACAGATGACCCCTATTATCAAAATCGATATTCTTCATTTGAATCAAATTTTCGATATCAGCCAAATTGGCGGTTTTTTTTTCAATTAAATAATGGACAACAAGTGATTCAACCATCAACATTGAGTTTAAGTTTTTTGCCTTTTATGGCAATAAATGAATTTCGAACTAATTATGATTTATCAGTACCTTTTACTATTTCAATATATGACCCAAATGCATTTGAAGGTTCGGGATATACGTTTATGTTTGCAAGTGAAGCAAATATTCGAAATAATATGCCTCTTTCTGAAAATTTTCAACGCGATTTTACTCTACTAGATTTAATCGAAGAATCTGAATTTTCGCAAAATGAAACAACGAATTATTGTAAACCTAATCAGCGAAACAGTGGTATAATTAATGCGACAATTATTGATCGAAAAACGCAACAACCAGTTTCTGATGTGTTGGTTACCACATCATGTGCAATTGAATCGTGTACGATTGCAAGTACTGGTGAGAATGGCATAATATCTGACAAATTCCCGATTTGTTTAGGTGGTTTGTTGCAATTGCATAATCTGGATTACGCACCATATTATCAAGAGTTTTCAACAACATTAAATGAATCACAAAATTTAGGCGTTATTGAATTAGAGCCACTTCAAAGCGTTGAAGTTGAAGTTGTTAAACGACAAATGTTACCAAATCTTCCATCATTTGAATGGAGTCTTTCAAATTCATTACAAAGCCTGACACAGTATGAAACAGCCGTTATTACATTAACACAAGTTAATGTTCAAGATACTATGGACCCCCATACTGCGACTATTACAGTTACTGGTCAAGACACGATTAATACAATACGAAATATATCGCTTGTTCCAGGTGTTTATGAAGTTGAAGGACAAGTTTATTCTATTGAACCGCTTTTGATTCCATCACGAGAACATTGTTATCGAAAAGTTCCTGAAGTTTGGGATAAAGAGTGTATTGAAATACCAGAAATTGAACTTGAAAACCTTATTACCTCACAAGTCGAGTTTGGTGCAAATACACAGTATTGGCGATTAGATGCAACTCAACTTGACAGTGCATCAAAAATCACAATTGTGACAAGTGGATATGATTTATATGAGATTCCTGAAGATAAAAGAAAAGTTGAACAGTTAGAGTTTATGAATCAAACAACAGAGTTATTTGTTGAATATGCAAATAGATTACAACCTATTATCACTTAAAAAGAGTAAGTTTTAAAAATGCTAACGGATAAAATAATGGAGATGAATACGTTTCAAAAACGATTTTTTAGTATTTTCTGTATTTTATTGGTATTATCTATGCCAGTTACATTTTCAGTTCAG
This sequence comes from uncultured Methanosarcinales archaeon, assembly GCA_964624275.1. Classification (GTDB taxonomy): domain Archaea; phylum Nanobdellota; class Nanobdellia; order Woesearchaeales; family DATGWN01; genus CAZUXP01. The sequence goes on along the minus strand of CAZUXP010000026.1, from coordinate 4,931 downwards.
ATAAAATCTGCGTATGTTGTAGGACAAAATAATGTAGAAAATATTTTAGCACCACAAGACGAAGTTACTATTCATGCTGAAGTTGAATCTAATGTAAGTGATGGGAGTCAGTTAGCCTCTAATTTATATTTATATAGAATAAACGAAGATCATGCCCCATTTGATGAGTGTATCAAACAAGAAAGTACTGATACTTATTCTTGTGTAAATAGAGATATAGGTTTTAATGCAACTTCTTGGAAATATGCATTTAGATTGTTTTATAATAATGGTTCTGTGAATGAAAGTTCCAAAACATTTGAGTATTATGTTAATAAGCAAGCACCGGTAGTTTCTCATGCAAATTTTATCCAAGAAGCAGATGAACTTGTTATTGAATATGAAATTACTGATCGTGTGCAAAGTGGTGCGCCATCTCACATTTGTGGTGGTCTTTTTGAAATTCGAATAGTAAGTGAAAATAATACTCTTTATACAAATGATTCACTTCAATCATCAAGTTGTGTATATAGTGATACTATTCGTCTTTCTTTAGGCGAAAGTGATTCGGGAGAATACCATTATCAAATAATTGCAGTTGATGTTTTTGGACGTGAGTCCCTGCCAAGAGGTTCTTTAGTTACTATTGATACAGATGCTCCAATTATTACAGAACCACGGTTTTATTCTGAAGGTTTATCAGAGTTACAATATATTGGATTATCCGGACAATCTGGTAAAATTCAATTTAATGTGACTGATGCGCAGAATGTTCGTGCATTTATTGATTATGAAATCCAAAATACGACAAAAGAAGTTCAGCTGAGTCGTTTGGGTCAAACATATACCTCAGAAGAGTTTGCAGTTGTTGAACCTCGTGAGTACACAGTTAAAATTATAGCTGAAGATGAAAATCTAAATACTGCTGAACTTGAATCAGTATTTAGTGTTGAATTGGATAACGAACCAGATGTTGTTTCATCATTACGTTCAAATGTTACACAAAATGGTGTGACTTATATAGGTTTACAATCCGAACTTACACTTGATATTGCAACAAATGGTGCTGGTTTTGAAAGAAAAAATGTTCAATTATTACTTGGGGGACAAACATTGTCTGCGGAATCGTGTACGCCATCAGGTTCAAATTGGAAATGTACGTGGTCAACAGATGATGGATTTGGTTTAGGTCAAGATGTTGAGCAAGATTTAAGTGTTGCAGTTACTGGTGAAGACGATGTTGGAAATCAATTAGATGTTTCTGCATTAGCTGATAGTTCGTTTATCTATGATACAAAATCTCCAGTTTATTCAGATATGACTGATTTTACCGTCATAGGCCCAGATAGTGATTCAGGACTTATTACTTCTTTTAGTGAATTACAATTTAATATTTCATATTCGGATCGTTCACCAGTCACTGCACAAATAAATATGACGAGTTTAGGAATAAATCAAATAATCTCAGTTCCGTGTTCAAATGGTGTGTGTGAAATATCTTCTGGTCGTCTTGGCGCTGGACCATATAACGAACGGTTTATTATTACACTTGTTGATATTTTAGGAAATGAGATTAATCGAACATCAGATGAGCGTGTGCAAGTATATAGAACAGTTACTGACGAAGAATTACAAGCGATGATTGAAGAAGAAGGTATTGAAGTTTTTACAGCATCATTACAATTACGACCTGCAAAACTTGAACGAACAACAAGTGCATATTTAGCACAACGTTCATTTGCTGAAGTATCATTATCTGCAGTGCAGGGTGATATTATTAATTCTCGTTTTATTACATGTCGAGATATAGATTCTCAACCGAGTGGTCAACAAGCTTCAGATAATCCTGAAGTTGATATTTTAGAACAAACTCGTGCAACAAGTTCGTTAGTATTTTTGCAATCGTATAATGAAATAGAAGTACCAGAAAATGATTTGATTTTGTTTGACTTACAATTTAAAGCACAGGAATTAGAAGTTGAGTCATTACAATTTTTTTGTGACGTACATGTAAGTGGAACATATAATGAGATGTTTATTCCTGATTATATTATTCCGGTATTACTACAATTTGAAACATATGATTTTGAATTGGGTACATTAGAAGAGCGATACGCAGATGATTTGCAAAAAGCAAAAGATGATGCAGATAAACATATTGCAAACAAATTAGAAATATTACAACAAATTTTTGAAATTGCGCGATTACTTTGTCAAGCGTATGGTATAATTACAAATGTAATGGACCTCTTAAATTGGGGTGGCGATTCTCTGAAAAAAGCAAGTGCTGAAGGTTCGGCACCGTTTTATGGTCCATTTTTATTTGGGACTGGTGCTTCCTTGCAATGTCTTGGTGAAGGTGCAGGAGAAGCAGCAACTGATTTAGCTAATGGTGGTTGGCAATCATATATTCAGGGTGCGTGTCAATTTGTAAATTGTGAGTGGAGTTTAACTTCAGCATTATTTAGTGGTTTTGGTGATGGTGCAAGTGGATTTTGGCAATCTGGTGCTAATAATCCTATTGATAGTTTTGGTGGTGATGGAATACTTGGTTTTCGATATGAGGGTGGGAATAAAGATAATTTAGTTCATAGTACGATTAATCTCTGTATACCTGGAATCATTGCAAACTTAGAAAAACATCGACAAATTAAATGCCGATATGCATTATGTTTACAAAATGAAGTACCGCAAGGAGTTCCAAAAGCAGCATGTGACGCTCAAATGGCGTACGCTGAATGTGCATTTATAACTGGTGGTATTGCTGAATACTTGCTGAGTGCATTACCATTGGTTCGAATTATCACACAATTTCGAAACATTATTTCAGATCCGCTTGGTGCAGTTGGTTTAGTTGTTGCAGGAACTTGTGCGGCGACTTGTGGTGGAAATTCAGTTCCGCACTTTAGTTGTACATTGGTTGAATTTGCACAACGCGTACAACGTCTTGCTGATATTTATAATAGTATTACAAATATTATTGATTATTTTGATAGTGATAAAAACTTGGACTTTTGCGATCAATTAGAGGATGGTCCGCCTGATTTGGATGGTGCAAACGAATCGGATGATTCAAATTCATCAACTTCAACTCAAGGATCTGTAAGACCACAAGTTCAATCAGGTGGTTCTGCACAAACAGGTGGAGCATCGCAAAATCCAAATTCCAATGCAAATATTCCACAGAATAATGAAGTTCAGCCACAAAATACAAATACGCAAACAGGTGGTTCGGATAATGTAAATGTAAATATTCCTGGAAACAATCCTGGTGATAATACTCAATAGGTTAGATAAAGATGAATAAATTAGATTGGTGTAAAAATCAGAAAAAAGGATTTGAATTAGTTACACCTAATGAAAATTTATATATTTCATATCTTGCAGAGGCTGATTATAACATAATGCAAATGATAAAAGTTGATGGTAAACTCAAAGTAGTATTAGGATATTATGCATGTTATTCTGCGTTGTATGCTTTATTAATGAGGGTTGGTATTAAATGTGAAATTCATGATTGTACTCTTGCATTAGGTTCATCTATTGATGTTTTATCTAAGTTTGATGGTTTTTTGCAAGACTTAAAAACAAAGAGAATTGATGTTCAGTATTATCTTAAAGAAAAAAAGATTGATGAACTGGGAGTCAAATCATTTGTGAATGTTGTTAAACAACTTTCGATGGATGATATCAAAATACTTCGCGAGGTGATATCTTGAAAATTAGACATATGTCTGAAAAATTAGACATTATTCGTTTTTTAAGTGAATTTTCGTTAAATGGTCGGAGCATTTCGCGAAAGCTTCAAGTTAGTCCTCAGACTGCGTTGAATATCTTAGATGATTTGTGTTCAAGCGGTTTGGTGCGTACTTCAAAAGTTGGACGAAATACAATGTATTCTTTGGAAAAATCATTTCATGCTATTCAATACCTTGTTTTGGCTGAAATGAAGAAAAGTTTAACTATTGCAAAAGAATTGCAACCATTATTTTTTGATTTACAAGGTTTATATGATACGATACTTTTATATGGGAGTTTTGCAAAAGGTACATATACAAAAAAGAGTGATGTTGATCTACTCTTTATTGGTTCCGTTTCGGATAAAATCAAAGATGTCATTGCCATTTTTCCTCGACAAGTTCAGTATGAATGTGTAAGTTGGGATGAATTCTCATCAAGTCAAGGCCATTTATTTGTCGAAATGAAGAAAAATCATATAATATTTGGAAATGTGTTAGGCGTTGTTACAGTATTTACTCAAGGTGGTATGGTATGAGGTTAGATGGTGAATAAATTAGAAATAATCAAATTGCTTAAGAAACATAAAACTACTTTACGAGAGTATGGTGTAGTCCGTATTGGTTTATTTGGTTCATTTTTAAAGGGGAATTCTTCTTTGAATAGTGATATAGATTTATTAGTTCATTTTAAAAATCCTAATTTTGATTCTTATATGCAAGTATATTACTTTTTACAGAAAATCACAGGTCGGAATGTTGATTTAGTTATAGAATCTGATGTAAAACCTGAGATGAAATATGTTTTAAAGGAGGCTTATTATGTCAAAGTATGATTTGTATATAAAAGATATTAAACGTTCAATAGTACATATTGCATTAGTTTTAAAGATACCTTTATTAAAAAAAGAATTGAATTATGTTTCAAAGGAGTTGGATAGATGAAGTTGAAGTTATTTCTGATTGGACTTGTATGTTTACTTTTGGTTAGTGTGAGTTTTGGTGCGATAAAATCAGATCATTGTGGTGAATATGAAATTTGGGATTACAAAGAAAATGAGTGTCGTCAGATGAATATTTTCGAAAGAATGCAACATCGTATTCAGAAATTAATTTCAGAGCCAGAACCAGAACCAGAGCCAGAACCAGAGCCAGAGCCAGAGCCAGAGCCAGAACCAGAGCCAGAACCAGAGCCAGAACCAGAACCAGAACCAG
>CAZUXP010000025.1:0-14444 GCA_964624275.1 uncultured Methanosarcinales archaeon | reverse complement strand
TAAGCTCAATGAGTGCTTCATCAGCTGCAGTTGCTGACCCTGATTTATCAGAATGCTATCCTCAATACTCTTTAGATGCATCTGAGAATGATAACTGTGGGCTACGTGATGATGCAGGGTACAATGGAACTGATGGTGCATGGAGTCAATCTTATAATGCTGATGGAGATGGAAGAAGTGATTTGCGAATCCATATGCTTTCAAATGGAGAAGTCATTTGGGATATGGCTGGAAATGTGTATCAATGGGTTCAAAGCAATTATTCTGCTGCTGCATCAAATGTAGGAGTAGATTATTCATCATCACCTGATTTTACTGGGATTCTTTGGTCAGAACCTTCTCAATTACTATCAGCATCAAATGGTGTGGGAAGAATAAATTCTGGTTTTGGAGAAGTTGTTGTTTTGCGCGGCGGGGACTGGGACAACGGCGACGACGGCGGCGTGTTCCACATAGCCGCTCCCTACGTCCAGTCATATACGAGCACGTACCTCGGGTTTCGTTGCGTTTACGAGCCAAATTAAGAATTTGGCTGGATTGGTAAATTGCTTTAACAATTTCCAAGTATTCTCCGAGAGGCTGAAGCGCCGGGAAAAATGGCAGAGTTTTATTTCAGTGGACAAGTACAACAAGATTATTTATAAATATGTAAGAATACTAAAGACTATGTCAGATAAAAACAATGATGAAGAAAAGAAACAAACGAATTTCTTGCTTTATACTTCTCCTGAAGGAGATATTAAAGTTGAAGCTTTTTTACATAATGAGTCAATTTGGTTAACTCAAAAAAGAATGTCAGAACTCTTTGATGTTGATCGTTCAGTTATCACAAAACATATTAAGAATATTTTTGAAGAAGGTGAATTAGTTGAAAGTTCAGTTAGTGCAAAATTTGCACATACTGCATCAGATGGAAAAAAATACCTTACGAATTATTATAATCTTGATGCAATAATTTCTGTAGGATACAGAGTTAACTCAAAACAAGCAACACAATTTAGAATTTGGGCGACAAAAGTTCTTAAAGAATTTATTATTAAAGGATTTGCTGTAGATGATGAGCGACTCAAAAATGGTCAATATTTTGGAAAAGATTACTTTGATGAACTTTTAGAGCGTGTTCGCTCAATAAGAGCAAGTGAACGAAGAATATATCAAAAAATAACTGATATTTTTGCAGAATGTAGTATTGATTATGACAAAGATGCAAAAACGACAAGAGATTTTTATGCTACAGTACAAAATAAATTTCATTTTGCTATAACTGGGCAAACTGCTGCAGAAATAATTCATACAAAAGCTGATGCTCATAAACCACATATGGGCTTAAGCACATGGAAATCTGCTCCAAAGGGACGAATTTTACAATCAGATATTATTATAGCGAAGAATTATTTACAAAAAAAAGAAATACAACAATTAGAGCGAACTGTATCAAGTTTCTTTGATTATATAGAGCGAATTATAGAAAAACACACTGTACTTACCATGGAAAGTCTTTCAGAGAGTGTCAATAAATTCCTTTCATTTAATGAATATAAAGTTTTAGAAGGGAAAGGTGCAATTTCTCAAAAAGATGCTGAGAAAAAAGCAATTGAGCAATATCGTATTTTTAACAAACAGCAAAAGATAGAATCAGATTTTGATGCTTTTAGCAAGAAGCTTTTAGATAAGCAGTAGTCCTTTTCATGCGCTCCTTAAAACAAAAACTTATTATTAATTTTGAAACATTACATTTTGCATACTTAAAAGCAAAGAAAGGTAAAACGTTCAAAGAAAAAACCTTAAGATTTTCTTTTAATCTTGAAAAAGAGTTATACGTGCTTGAAGAAGAATTATGCACAAAAACGTACGAAGTCTCTGAATATACTGAATTCATAGTATGAGATCCAAAAGAACGAACGATTAAAGCTCTTTCTTTTCGTGATAGAGTTGTGCAACACCTTATTTGTTTAGTTGTTGAGCCGTATTTTGAGAAACGATTCATAGAAACTACTTTCGCATGCCGAAAAACTAAAGGAACAAAAACTGCGGTAGAGGTTCTTTCAAAAGATGTGCATAATAATTTCCAAGATAAAGGTTATGCACTTAAATGCGACATTAAGAAATTTTTTAATAGTGTTGACCATGATAAAATTCACGCTATGCTTGAAAAAAGAATACAAGACAAAAACATATTGTATCTATTATCTTTAATTATTCATAGCTCATATTCACAATTTGGAAAAAAAAAAAGGGATTCCTATAGGAAATTTAACAGGTCAACTATTTGCCAATATTTATCTACATTTTTTAGATATGTTTGTTAAACATGAGTTAAAAATAACTCATTATTATCGGTATATGGATGATTTCTTAATTTTATCAAAAGATAAACTTGAATTACATACTATTAAAGAGACTATACGACACTTTCTTAAGACTATTGATTTAGAATTGCATCCAAAGAAACAGCAAATTTTTCCTATTTCTACTGGAATCGATTTTGTTGGGTATAGGGTGTTTCCAAGTTACATTCGCTTACGTTCTTCAAATATTAAACGTCAGCGTGTGCGAATCAGATACTTTTGTAAATGTTTGAAATATAAACGTATTTCTCTGGAAAAATTTGCTGAATTGATTGCAATTCAACACGTGAGTTGGAAGGGGTATACAAAATATGCGAAATCATCTGCAATAACACGAGATTTATTTGGGAAATATGAGCTAGAAAATTAACAAATTTGACGATACTAAAATGGTATGTCAGTGAAAGGTACGCCCCTGCGGGGATTCTTTGTGTTGAAAAACACAAAGTCGAGTAATCTTTGATTACGAAGATGTTCGAATCAACGCTCCTGCGGGGATTCGAACCCCGGTTTAAGCCTTACTCCAAAATTAGTATATTTATTAGGAGGGCTTCGTACTATCCAGACTATACTACAAGAGCATACTGTGAAAAATAACCACATTTATATATTCTTTTATACTCGTCTTGTCGTATGTCATATAATATTTTAGCTGGTTTGAGAATGTTTACTCGTGCACACACTCCATTTCACAGACACACGGGTAATTCACAAAAAATAGCGCTTGCAATTATACGATCATGTTTTAATGGTACGTATTTTCAAGTCAGTAGCGGTCATTTTACTGATTTTTATGTTCGAGATTTTGGGATGTGTGTTGAAGCATTAATAAATACTGGATATGAAAAGGAAGTACAACAAACAATCGATTGGATTTTTCGTTGTTATACAAACAAAATAACTCCAATAATCACTTCTAAAGGTAAACCGATTGAGTATTTTCATAAAATATCATCTGATTCAGTACCATTTTTATTACATATTTTACAGATTGCAAAACGCCACGACATTATTGATTCAAAAAAAATGTTTTTAGAATCAGAAATAAAACGATACGTTACAGAAATTGTAAATCCAAAGACACACTTAGTTATAAACAAACCCATCAATTCAATAAAAGATCATTATAAACGAACATCTTCTTGTTATGATACATGTATGGTTGGATGGAGTATTTCATTGGCAAAAGAATTAGGTTTGTATCATTCTTTATCAAACGTTAATTATAGTCAAATCTTAAAAAAACATTACTGGAAAGGCTCATATTTTGTTGATGATTTATCAAAAGATACACTAATCTCAGCAGATGCAAATATATTTCCGTATTATTGCGGTATCATTACAGATAAAACGTATTTTTTAAAATCGTATAAAACACTCAAAGCTTTAGAACTTGAAAAACCGTTTCCTATCCAATATACTGCAATTCGTCAAAAACACAAAGAATTATTCTTGCCTTCTGTATTTGCCCCAAACTATGAAGGTACAACTATTTGGATACATTTAGGCTTATGTTTTTTGCAAGTTGTTCAAAAATATGTACCAAAAGATGCAAAAGAATACTTAACACAATATACGCGACTTATTCAAAAAGAAAAGAATTTTTTAGAAGTTTTTACAAAAAATGGAAAACCCTATACATCATTTTGGTATAAATCTGATGAAAATATGTTGTGGGTGAGTATGTATGTATGGTTATTAAAGAAAAAAACCTGATTTAATCATAATTTTTTTAAAAACAGAATGAATAAAGGAAGATATGCATATTGTGAAATCCCAAACAGCAACTGAATATTTGATTATTTTAGCAGTGGTAATTGTAGTTTCATTAACAGTTATTTCTTTATTGGGCGATATTCCTTCAAATTTTAGTGAAGTGCAAACTATTGTTGCTTCAGCACAGTTACGTTCTCAAGATATTGGAATTATTAATTATTTTGTAGGTTCTAATCATTCTTTTTTGACCCTTCAAAATAACAGAAATTTTCCAGTACAAATAAAAAACATCTCAGTAGGAGAAGCTGTTTGTTTAAATCTTCCGATTAATCTAGAGGTAGGCGAACAAAAAAAAATTATTTGTTATGGTGTAAATGCAATAGTTGATACGAACTATAATTATAATTATATTATTGAGTGGGTTGATTTGAACACAGGTTCTATTTTTACGCAAGATAATCCTAACTTGTTTTTATCAGGGAATGTGATAGAAAATCGTAAAAAAGTAATGTATTTTAATGGTATTGATACGAGAATAGACTTGGATTCAAGAATAAATTTAATTGATGATTTTGAAATACGGTTTACAATACTTGCAGAAGATTTCCAGACAAATCCACATTTAAGAAGAATTATAAGTAAAAATAATAATAAGGATTCGATTTATCTGTCATCATCAGGTGGTATTGGTTTTCGAATTGATAGTTCTAATTTACTAAATTCAAATCCTCAACTTACATTAAATGAAAAATATACAGTACGAGTTACAAGAACTAATGGTTTAGTTGAAATGTATATTAATGAGGTTGAATCTCTTACAACTGTCACTCATAGTGGAGTTTTTTCAATTGATAGATTCGGATTTGGTTCAACAAGTCATTTTCAAGGGTTATTGTATAATATTTCAATATATAATAACGGTACGTTAATTTCATATTACGGGGGCTATGGGAATACTAATGATGAATGGGTTGATCAAATAGGTTTTAATAATGGAAATGTTATAGGAGAACCAATGATAGTTTATATAGATCCTTAAAGATAGCTATGCAATACATCATTATTTTTTAGTCACGCGTAATGAAATAATTCGAGATTTTGTAACTTTCGTCGCTTTAAATGTTAATTGATCAATAGTAATCGTCTCATTTTTTCTAGGAATTCTCCCGATATGCGTCAAAATATACCCACCAACAGTTTCAAACTCATCAGTTTCGACAATTTGAACTTTTAATTGCTTGTTAAATTCATCAATATAACAATCTGCTCGAACATCATATTCTTTTGGCGATATTTTTTGAACAAATGCAGTTTCAATATCCGTTTCATCTTGTACTTCTCCAACAATTTCTTCAAGTACATCCTCAAGTGTAATAATACCTTCAAAACTTCCGTATTCATTTACAACTATTGCCATGTGAACTTGTTTTTTTTGAAATCCTTTGAAAAGTGTATTTATTTTTTTTGTTTCTGGAACTATATATGGCTCATTAATGAGTTTTGCAATTGTTTTTGCAGGTTGTTTTTTCAATGTACTTTTTAAGATATCTTTGAGAAGTATTGTCCCAACAATTATTTGTTTATTTTCAGTAAAAACAGGTAATCGTGAAAAACCACTATCCATCATTTTTTTCAATACGGTTTGTAATGTATCATTTTCATGTGCATATTCAACATTTTCCTTTGGGACCATTACTTCATCAACTGTTGTGTCATCAAATTCAAAAATATTGTTAATTAATTCGTGTTCAATTTTTTTAACCGCGCCGTCTTCTTCTCCTATCCGAATGATGTCACGAATCGTTTGTTCTGTAAACGCATCAGCGTGGGCTGTGTTTTTTATACCAAACAGTCGTAATATATTTATTGTAATAAAGTCTAAAACAATTATTATTGGTTTAAGTATAATTGCAAGAGTATGAATAAATCCTGCAGTTTTAAGTGATACGCTTTTATATTTACTTGAGCAATATGCTTTTGGTATAATTTCACCGAAAATAAGAATGAGCAAAGTCATCAAACCAGTTGCTATTGCAATACCTGCATCACCGTATAAATTAAGTGCAATTTTTGTTGCAAGCGATGCGGCTAAAATATTTGCAATATTGTTTCCAATTAAAACAGTAATGATAAATCTGTGAGGATTCTGTTTTAATTTTTCTAAATGCCGTATATTTTTGATATTCTTTGATTTAAGTTGTTTTAAGTCAAGTTTTGAAACTGAAAAAAATGCTGCTTCAACACCAGAAAAAAAACCTGAAAAGAAAAAGCAAATAATGAGTATGATGATTTCAATGGTCATATTGTATATCTAATGGTGTGGTAAACGTTTAGTTTAAAAATATTGTGTTTTGTTCATTGTCATTTCCTTAGTTTTTGAAACATCATATTTATAAAGAATAAATATCTAAATATATTTATGAGATACGAAGTAAAAAGTGTAATTTTTGGAAGACGTCCACGAAAAAACCCGGAAGAGTTTAAAACATCTTTTTTTATGCTCTATGACATTGAAAATCCGATTGGAAGCGATGCATTTCCAAAATATGATTTAGAGTTTTCTAATACTGAGTATGTACAAATACCAAAGCTTGATGGTTTAAAATATTATTTGGAAGGAAATGATATGGTTATTGCAGGTATTAACGCAATAACAATAACTCAAAAAGATACTATTGTGACATTTGAAATCGAAAAATAATTGATTTTATTGTTTTTTCTTCGGTTTTTTCACCGATTTTTATTTAAAGAAGTACATTATAAACATACTTTATGCTCCAAAATAAATATGTTCGTTTTGCATTTCGCTCAACACTTTTTATTACTGGTGTATATGTTGGTTCTCGAATTTTACCAGAAATAACAGACTGGTATGAGCGAGTAAAAGAAGCACATTATCCAAAAAAAGAGGAGGTGATTGATCCGCACTATGAGAACGCACAACACATTGTTCAATTCGTATACAAGAGTCCAAACCTCAAAGAGTAAATTTATCACTTATTCAGTTATTGCGTTAGTGAGTTATGTTGCTGGATTTAGCTGTTCGAAAAATCAAAATTCAGATAAAAATGGCGTCTATATTTATGATAATAAAATTCATTATGAAAACATATCACGCCCAATTTTTGTACATTCTAATAGAATCGTTGTTGGTACATTAAAAGAACGATTATTTGATTTATTACATGAATCACCCGGTGTTGTAAAAAAAAAGACTGAGGAAATTTTAGAAGAAATAAAATAATATTTTCGTTTTATTCTGCGATTTTAGCTCCTAATACACCATTAATTTTTTGTAAATGAGAAACAATTTCGTCAAATCCTTGAGAAGTTCGTTTTTGAATTTTGACAGATATGAGTGTTGAATTTTTCGCATCTTTTGTTTGAATTGTTCCGATAGTGAGTTTTTGTTCAAGCATATAATTTAAGACATTTATGAGTGCACCTTGAATATCGTCAAGAATTATATCGATGGTGTGATTAGTTGATTGTTTTATGTGTGTTGTTTGAAGTATAACTTTATGATTTTGATTGAGCATATGTTGATTTGGACAATCAAATGTATGTACAGTTATTGTCTTTTTGTCTTTTGTATAAAATGCAACAATAGGATCAGTTGGTTTCGGATTACAACATTTAGATATTTTAACTGTTTTTTTCCTTGCAAGTTCTCGAAATTGAGTGAGCGTGTGGTACATGTTTCGTAAATCGGTTTGAGATTTATTTTTAAGACGTTCTTTTTTTGGCGTATGTTCTGATTCTATGCCGAGTGCTTTACGAATTTTTGCTTGTGTGTTTGGATTTTGCGTAATTGATAACCAGCCTTGATGAACAACACGTTCTTTTGTTGTTTCAACTTCTACAATATCTCCGCTTGTTATTTCATGTTGTAATGGTACTATTTTGTTATTGACTTTAATTGCTTTTGCATGGTTTGCAATTGATGAATGAATTGCATATGCAAAGTCAAGTGCAGTTGCAGGTTTTTTGAGTGTAATAGGATCACCTTTTGGCGTAATTGCGATTATCTCATTTTGAAATAATTCTAACGAGATATTTTGCAGAGATTTGTGTTCATCAACAGCAGTTTTTTGCCAGCTTAAAACTTGTCTCATCCAGGATATTTTTTTCTCAAATTTTTTATCTTTTTCATTTCCTTTATACTTCCAGTGTGTTGCAATACCACTTTCTGCTTGGTAATCCATTTGATGCGTTCGAATCTGAATTTCAATTATTTTTGAATCATAAATAATATTTTCATGAAGTGATTGATATCCATTTGGTTTTGGATGTTTAATAAAATCTTTGAATCGGTTTGGTATGATTGTAAAATTTTGTTCAAAAATGTCATGTATTTTATAACAAACATCAGTATGCTCGGTTATAATTCGAATCCCATATAAGTCGTAAATTTTATCAATTGTTTTATTTTCTTCAGTCATTTTTTTATAGATTGAATAGAAATGTTTTGCACGACCTGTAATTTGTACTGAAATTTTATTTTCTTTTAGAATTTTAGTAAGTTTTTCGATTATTGTTTGAGTATTTTTTTCTCGTTCAATTTTTGTTGCATTAATATTCTCTTTGATAAAATTATACATTTTTGGATTAAGAAATTTGAAACTTAAATCTTCTAATTCTGATTTTATTGCATATAATCCTATTTTTTCTGCAATTGGTGCGTAAATTTTTAATGTTTCCTGTGAAATTCGTTGTTGTTTTTCTATTCGAAAAAAATGTAAAGATTGCATATTATGTAATCGATCAACAAGTTTAATAATCATAATTCGAATATCATTTGCCGTTGCAAGTATTATTTTTTTAAGATTTTCAGCTTTATATTGTTCATATCCAGTTTCTTTTTCTGTAAGTTTTGTCAGCCCATCTACAAGTTCTGCGATATCATTTCCAAAAATTTTTTTAATTTCAGTCTTCGTAGTATTTGAATCTTCAATAACATCATGAAGTAAAGCAGCACAAATGATTTGTGTTTGTGCAAATCCGAAATTAACTAGAAGTTCTGCAACATTTACAGGGTGTGTGATGTATGGTTCACCACTTTTTCTCATAATCCCTTCATGTTTTTTCTTGGCAAATTCATACGCTTGTAAAATAAGTTGGATGTTAGCATCAGGATTTCTGTTTTGTATTGTTTCTATGAGATTGTTCATCTGAAATTATCTTAAAAGTGTTATAATTTAAGTATTTACTTGTTTTTTGTTCATAGAGTGGTATTGTGATTTTAGGTTTTGGTTCTATTATAGTAGTTTGTTTGTCAGAAAACATTTTATATCCAAGACCAATTCCAGTTAATGTTCCAAGCGTGTAGATAAGTGTATATTTTTTTATTGCTTGACCAAGTGTGTTTACTTCAATTAATGCCATAGAGAGAGATACACAAAGGTTCTTTTTATATTTTCAGTAAAAAAAATCGAAAATTTTTCGAGAATTACTAATCTATTCTCTCCATGTAACGGATATTTCATCAGTACGTGTATAGGGTTTAATAACTGCATCTTTTATATCAAGTCTCTCACCACTTTGATACATTAGGATACCAAGCCATGCAATCATCGCTGCATTATCAAGTAAATATTCGTTTGAAATCGTATAAAATTTTGCATTTCGTTGACTACACATTTTTGTTAGCATCTCAACAAGTCGTTTATTACATCCAACTCCTCCACCTATGATAACTTCTGATTTATGACAATGTGCAAGAGCACGTTCGGTTACTTCACACATCATCGCAAAAACTGTTTCTTGAATAGAAAAACATAAATCTTCAAGTTTGTACTTTTTTGAATCATATTTTTGTTTGATATTTGTCCCTAATCCGCTAAAACTCACATCCATACCTTTTACAGTGTAAGGTAGTGGAATATAATTTGTTGATTTTTGCGCAAGTTCTGCGATTTTTGGTCCCCCTGGAAAACCTAATTGAAAATATCGTGCAAGAGAATCTAAAAAATTTCCAATACCAGTATCAAGCGTTTCTCCAAAAATTCGATACTTACCTTGCATATATGCGATGACTTGTGTATTTGCCCCGCTTGTATATAATAAAATCGGATCTTTTGCTGGTGTTAAAAGTCGTCCAATTTCTAAATGTGCGACACAATGGTTAACTCCGATAAGTGGTATGTTATGAATAAGTGAAAGTGATTTTGCAACACCGCATCCAACTCGAAGCATATGCCCAATACCTGGGGATTGGCTATAAGATATGAGTTGGACATCATTTATTGATTTTTGTGCAATTTTAAGTGCTTTTTGTATAAGTATATCACAGTTTTCAAGATGTTGTTCTGCAACTTTATTTGGAATCATCCCTGCATTTAGTGAAGAAAATGATTTTTTAACATTAGAGAGAATCTGTGTATCTTCCATAATGGCAATGCCAAATGTATGTGCAGTTGATTCAATTCCAAGGCAAATCATAGTGAAAAGCAAAATGTTTGTACATAAAAATGTTTAGTTTCGTCCACGTGACATTTTTGTTCGTGCAACATCGCCTTCTTTTGTGATATAGTATAAATATCCTGGCTCTCTTTGAATGTGTGTTTCATGTACTTTTTGTGAGCCTTTTTTTCGTGTTTTACCCCGACTCATTTCAGAACGCGCAATATTACCTTCTGAGTCAATAAAATATAAATACCCTTTTTCTCTTATGATTCCAACCTTTTTTACAATATCAGCCATAGTTGTATATATACTATTGAAAAATATTGTTTATATAATTTGTGTTTTCAAATTATAGATATTTTTATATAAAAAAGAGGATTAGAACAAGTGGGTTTCCAACTATGATAGTGAATATAAAACCTAATAAAAATGCAGGAATAAATGGGATACCAATTTTTACCGTTACTGATTTGATGTTGTGTTTTTTGAGTAATTCGATTTGTTCCAAACTTACACCCAAGTCTTTTGGTCCGCAGATGTATGTGTTATTTTTTGTGACATCTTCAATAACCCATTCGCCTTCTGTTAAATCTGAAACATTCATTTTTTGAATCATACAAGTTTTCTCAACGGATTTAACAAAAAGTGATAGAATTGCTAACATAAAAATTGTTACCGGTATAAGTGTAAATATGAGTTGAATTGATTTATCTGTAAATAAGAAACCAATAGTAATAAGAAGAAGTTGTGCGTATGCAATATACACAAATAGTTTGTATTTTGTTCGGAGTTTTCGATATTCTTTTATACATTTCTTAAAATTTCTTAATAATAATGTAATCATCCAAACAAGTCCGTATATTGCGCCAAATAAAAAAATGTTTAAAACTAATATGGGTAAAAAGAGTATATTTGATTGGATCAAAAATTCATTTTGTATGAATAATTCTAAAATAGTTGTTGCATAATCTGGATTAAACGCAATAGGGGTATATGTGGCAAAAGCTGCACCAAGACCCATAAGCATTTTCGCATCACCTCCACCCCATTGGCCCGTATAATACATAATTGCACCAATACTGTATCCGAATAATAAACCAAAGATTGCAAAGAAAAACGGCGTAATATCTTGGGTAAAAATACTATACAGTAATCGAGTGAAAATGACTACAATAATAAGACCGTAATTAATCCAGTTTGGAACTTCTCGTCTTTGTAAATCAGTAAGAGAACCAACAAACAATGCACTTAAACAAATACAAACGAGGATCAAATCTACAATCATGAGATAGTTTGTAGTACTCGGGTTTAAAAAATTACTGTTTGGTTTTTTATTTTAAAAAACACGAACTTTTTTAAATCCAAACTACTCAAATTCATTAAGAATGTTTGATGTCATAACATGTGGAAGTGCAACATTTGATGTTTTTGTACAATCTCATAATGAAGTTGTCAAAATTGATAAGGGTTCAAACCATATACATAAACTTATAGCATATGAATCAGGAGCAAAAATTTTAATTGATGAATTACTTTATGCAATAGGTGGTGGTGGAACAAATACTGCCGTTTCATTTTCTCGTATTGGGCTTAAAACCGGATACGTTGGATGTATTGGTAATGATGAATCAGCACAAGCAGTTATAGAATTACTCAGTCGAGAACGAATTGCGTTTTTAGGTCATACGGCTGAACAAAAAACAGGATATTCCATAATTTTGGATTCAAAAGAACACGATAGAACAATTTTAGCGTATAAGGGTGCTAATAATGATTTACGTTTTAAAAATCTTGTAACAAAAAATCTTAAAGCTCAGTGGTATTATTTTTCAAGTATGGTTGGAAAATCATTTAGCGCTCAAGTTGCGCTTGCAAAATATGCAAAAAGTCAGAAAGGAAAAATTGCATTCAATCCCAGTCAATATCAGGTAAAACAAGGAATTCGACTCTTAAAACCAGTTTTAGATTATACTAATGTTTTGCTTTGTAATAAAGAGGAAGTATGTATATTATGTAAAACAGATGATGTGCATTTGGCGATGAGAACATTGTATTCGATTGGAGTTCAAATTATTGTTGTTACTGATGGCCCAAATGATTTATATTGTTTTGATGGAAAAACAATATATACGGTGACTCCGCCTCATGCAAAAGTTGTTGAAGCAACGGGTGCTGGAGATGCATTTGCAAGTTCATTTGTTGCGTGGTATATGAAAACAGAATCAATTGAACAAAGTATTAAAGCAGGTTTAGTAAATTCAATGTCGATATTGTCGCATTTTGGTTCGAAAAAAGAGTTATTGTCATCACAAGAAATTGAAAAAAGAATTATTAAATTAAATGTGAAAATTCATACAAAGGAATTTTAAAAGAAAATGTATTCATATGATAGACGTGGAGTTTTGTTAGAAAAAGACATACAAAAACCAAAAACCGCGTGGATAGTTTATGGTATCGGAATCAGTATATTTATAAGTATAGTATATGTATTATTATAGGCAATGAAAAAAAAAGGGCAAAATTGGTCTTTGGAAGTAGTTTTAGCACTTGGTTTATTTATGATTTTATTTGTGACCATGATTACATTATTATTTTTGCAACCATCAACTCAACAAGAACCGATTGAGCGTGTTGGTGATAGTTTGTCGAGTTTTTTTTTCCCATCTTATGATTTTGAATCAAATCAATTTTCTTTTGTTAAAGACAATGTTGTGCAAAAAGATCGTTTGCTAGAATTAAACAATACTGATTATGAATCTTTAAAAGATGAATTAGGAATCGACGAAGATTTTTGTATTATAATTGAAGATTCTGATGGGAATATTACATACCAGTTTGGATCAGGAAATATTCAAATAGGGAGTAATCCTTGTTCTGGTTGATTTCATCGGTTGTTTCAATAATTTATTTTTCACAATCTTTATAAATAATAGCTTTCATTTTTGATTATAGGGTAGAGGTTTTACGTAATGGGAATTACCGCAACAAGTTCATCACACATTTATAATACATTTTTGATTCATTATTTATGTTTTCAGAATTTTTTATCTACTATTAGCTTGCCATTTCGATTGCGCTGTATTTTTTTTTTGGAGGTAGGTGAATGAAATTTTTGTTGAGTTTTTTTATTATTGTCATGTTTCTTAGTACGCCTATTCTCGCTTCAGAAATAACAAACCAATTTAAAGGCGACTCTTTTAACACGCAGTATTATGAATATTATTTTAGAGAATGTTCTAGCGCTGGCGGAGTTGTTGTATGTGATTGGGTATCACGTTTAGAAAGAACTGATGAGATTAAAACATTTGCAGATTATGAATATATAGATGGTGTTGGTTGGAATGGAACTGGCTTTACACAAGAAAATACAACTAGGGATAATAAATATTCATTTAGTTGGGATGACGGCTGGTATGAAGACCCGTATATTTGTACTCAGATACTAAGAACTGATATTATATGTGAAAATGGATCTTGTGAACAATGTAGTTCTAGAGAGTATTTAGATGGTTGTAGCGATCCTGGAGTTACATATGGCGATTGTAGACCTAAATATGTTCCTTCTTATAGTGGTTCTTCTGGATTTTATTCTCCTGCTACGCACGGATTCATAAATCTTAATAGTGAATTAGTTCGCCAAACAACATTATTATGTGATTCAGAAGTTGAACAAATTGTTAGTTCTATTAATGCTAATGAATTTAAAGAATCTTGCCCTAATCATGCAGGTCTGTGCGTTGCTACATATAAAGAATTTGATGGGTATGGTTATCAAATAGATGGCGTCTGTTCTAATTGTAATAATGGATTTATATGGAATGATAATTTGCAAACTTGCGTTGATTCTTTTTGTCCTGAAGGATTTGATGCGTGTGGAGTATGTGGCGGAACTGTTTTAGATCCACAACAATGTGTTGATATGACTTGTCCAGAAAATCAAGTTTGGAATGAAAGTTTACAACAATGTGTTGATAT
>CAZUXP010000024.1:0-16225 GCA_964624275.1 uncultured Methanosarcinales archaeon | reverse complement strand
AGTCGCTTTTTGCGACTTTCAGTCTAATTATCAAAATGATTTCTACGTAGCCAAACTGTGCAAAACATTTTTAAATAGAATGTATGTCACAAAGTATATTTTGCTGTGTGGGTAGCAAAGTCTGGTCAAATGCGCAGGACTTAAGATCCTGTCACGTATGTGTTCGTGGGTTCGAATCCCTCCCCACACATTTTTCTTTAGAAAAACGTTTGTGTCGTGATTCGAACGTCTGCGGAATCAAAGATTACTTGAGTTTTCGTTCATTAAATGAACTTCAAACCATCCCTCCCCACACATTTTTCTTTAGAAAAACGTTTGTGTCGTGATTCAAACATCGGCAAACTAAAAAAGAATGCGTGTTTTACAGACACGCTTATTTTTCAACAAATAATTCAGATAATGGATATCGCAATTTTGCACGAGGCTTATCTGAGGCTATTCCGACTGGACATAAAACAACCGGTGTTAAATGAGTTGGCAATTCTAAGACTTTTGCGAATTCCTTTGCATCAAATCCTTCCATAGGACATGAATCAAATCCCAATTCTTTTGCTCCATGTAATGCATTTCCAAGTGCTAAATATACCTGTCGCGCAGACCAATTTATCAAGTCTTCGTCACTTCGTTGTTCTAAGGAATATCGCATCATCTCAATGTATTGTTTTGCACCTGCTGATAACTCACCATCACCTTTAAGCATATTCTCATACTCATCTATTCGCATTTTTACTTGTGTATTTGCACAAAATACAAACAAATGTGAACAACTCGTTATTTGCTCTTGATCAAAAGCAATTGGTTTTAATTTTTCTTTTAATTCATCATCTTTTACAACAATTATCGTATAAGGTTGCAAACCAAATGAAGATGCAGAGTATTGAATTAACTCTTTAAGCTTTGTAATTTTATCTTCAGCAATTTTTTCACCATTAAATTTCTTTGTTGCATATCGTTTTTGTATTATTTCTGTAAAATCCATATTTCTCACCAACATTCTAAAATACAACTTCTCTTTATAAAGATAGTAAAAAAATACCACAAGCCACTAGACAAGTGACAACCAAAACTACTTAGATACTTCTGACTATCCTCTATTCTATGAACTTTACTCATAAAGGAAATAGACAAACAAAGTTTTATGGACTCACCTGTTATGGCAGACGCGTAAGTATTCCAAAAAAAACGATATTGTCCGTATATACCACATTAGCTGTTTTTGTTCCCGTTATTATGCCTATTCCCCTTGTATTTGTGTTAAAAAAAATAATACCGGAGTGGATACGAATGTAAATGAATAAAAATTATTTTTATTCAAAAATTCTGCACGCAATCGGAAAGTTATAAACAGACATAATCTTTATTAAATAGTTCTCAAGATGATTTGTGTATGGATTTTGAACTGCGAAAAAAACAAATACTGCATAAAGACAAATCAGTCAAAAAAAGTATTGATAAGTCAATCTTGAATTTATGTATGTATATTAATCAATTACCAAATTATTATACAACCAGTTCTTGTTCAGGAAGAATTTGTCTCTCACAAACATCTGATTCAAAAACTGGCGATTCATGGTTATATGTCACCCATTATCAAACAAGTCTTACTGAATTACGACCTCACATTAAGGTTGAAAAAAACACGCAATTATGGTTTCGGTATGAATCGTTTATTCTTCATATTGCGTGTAAAACACTTGCAGATGGAATAAAACTTATGAAAGTTGCAAGACGGTGTGGATTAAAAAAAACTTCATTGTTACAATTAAAAGAACCATATCTTGTTGAGATTACGCATACTCCGCCCATACATACGTTATTAGGTAAGAATGGGAAGTTACTTGTCTTAGAAGAATATATTGATGAATTAATTCAAATCGCAAATATGAAATTAGATAAAACTCATCAAAAGATTACGGAGTTAGAGGATGAAATTAAAAAAAAGTCTTAAAAAACAGTACAACTTTTTCCACTTAATAAAACGAATTATAATCTTACCAAAGAATCATTTTTAATGACGTCAACCAATGTTTGTCTTTTTGTTACCAAATATATTTTTTGTCGTATTGGTCGAATCTTTTTTTTAATATGTTCTGGAAGATTTGTTCCTAATGACCACGGGAAATTAGCAAATATTTTCTGGAAATAATTTTGTGAATAATTTTTAAGATTATGTTTTTCATTTACTTTTTGAATATCACCTTCTTTATGATCAGGTACTATTTCACCAGTTATACTTTTTTCGTGAACACGATAAAAATATCTTGGAAAATGTACAAATTCAGCATCTTCATTTAGTATCGATAATAATTCTAATGACGACAACGAAACATCTCTATCTTCCCCATACGAAATAGAAGGATCAAAAACACCGTCTTGATTATATTTTGTTAAGATATATTCTCGAAGTCGATTCATAAAATCAAAACTCCAAGAGCTTGAATGATGGGGGAAAGATTTAGCAGATATATTTGGTTTTTTTTCTGCTTCTCTTCTTAATAAAACTCTATTTTCTTCATTAATTACAATCATATCCGTATAAGAGAATAATTTTGGTTTTTGAGTTTGTAAACCGTGTAAACTAAGCATATCATCAGAATGAACATAACTTAACGTATGTATGTTTTCAGTAGAACCAAGAACTTTTTGGTTTGAATCTAAGATTAAGTCTATTCCATAATTAAGCGCATTTGATGCTGTTTTTAAATCAGTTGGATGTCTTTGACGTTGTACAAGACGAAATCGTTCATCATTACCAATAATTGATTGAACATCTGAAAAAAAAGGGGACTCATCATCGACAAAAATTGCAACAAAAGGTTTATCTTGTCGTTTAATACTCTGTACACAATACTGAAAATATTTTAATCGTTCTTGCGTATTTGCATATACCGGAATTACAATTCCATTCATAAAATAAGAGTGTTTTGAATAACTATATAAAACATATGATTTTCATCACTTTTAAGTTGATAGATGTTCAAGCGTGACTGTGAAAATAGCGAAGGAAGGATTGTTTCGAGTTACGACGAGAAACTTCGAGACAAAGTCGAAGAATGTTCAAATCATGACTGAGAAATAGCGAAGGAAGGATTTGAACCTTCGACCTCCGGGTTATGAGCCCGGCGAACACTCCTGGCTGTTCTACCTCGCTAAGAGGTACGAACAGCCATACATTTATAAATGTTGTCATCAAAAAGATACTAGATGAAATTCAAAAAAGGGGCTATAATTCTTATTCACATTCTTTTAGTTTTTCTGATTATGGATTTACTTATCGCAACATTTTCACACGCCTCCGTTGATACATTAACAACAGAACTTAGCATGAAAATGTACACATTTGCTGATGAAGATATGCAAACAAAAATTCAAACATCATTACTTCAAGAATGCCAAGAAATTCAAGGTACAGAAGAAGCACAATTTTTATATTGCACAGATGAGGGTCGTGCGCAATTAGAATTTGCCTGTTCACAAATTGACAGTTTACCCGATAATATGCAAGAAGAAATGCGAAATGCTTGCGATCAAATTCAAGAATTTGATGAAGATGAACTTTGTGAATTAGTCACAACATCACAACAAACTCTCAAAGACCCAGAACTTCTGTTGTCCTGTCAACAGGTTGTTAATAACGAACTTAATTTTGAAATATATTTTGGTCAATATATTAAAAAACTTGTTGATGATACTATATCATCTGATTTAGAAGTCAGCCAAATTCAAAGCGCACTGACATTTTTAGACCATCCATGGTTTATTCCCAGTATTGGAATGGTTTTGTTTAAAATGGGTTTAATTATTCTGTTTACCACAATATTATTTTTTCTCACTACATTAACGGATGCACTCAAACATCTTATTCGAATCACCCGATCAATAGGATTATTTTTAGTTATTATTTTTATTGGAATTAACGCAATATTTCTCTATGCATCGCCAGATACGACGGGATTATTTTCTGGTGATTCGCTAGATTATGTCTCACTATTTTGGCTTGTGAGTATTGTGTTTAGTATTCTTATAACAATTGAACTTGCTATTGCCGGAGGAGTATTACTTATTTTTTGGGCAATACTTCGACTCTATGTGTATATTCTCACTAAAGAAGAATGAGTGCTGTTTCAATAATTGCTGCAAGTAAAAGTAATGGTAACAGATACACAAAAAATTTTGCGGTTTTTTTGAGTTTTGCAACCCATAGTTCATCTTTTAGAGAAAATCCCATATACAGACCCCAACCACTTGCAAGAAAAACAGCGGTTAATTCAAAAACGCCATGGGGAATAATTCCGATAAGAATATAAAAGATGGATGTTTGCTCACTAAAAAACCGAAAAAGTATTCCAAGCACATACCCATTAAAAATGAGTATTATTAACGTTGGAATGGCTGTTAATAATCCGCCAAATGCTAACAGTGCACACACAAATGTATTTTGTACAAATATTCGTAAAAATATAAAAAAATCAGGTTGTGATATTACTTGTTCTTGGAGTGTTAAAAATTCTTCGATAACTGTTTCTGGATAGATTAATGCGCCAATAATACCTGATAGGATAAATACAGTTAATGCAAAATAGACGAATAACCGCTTATTTTTGATAAAATCAATGAAAATATTCATGATTTGTATATTTAGTACCAAAAGATATATAAATTGCACGTTGATTGTCTGTTTAGTTATACAAAAGGTTGCATAGCAAAGTATTATCACCAAACTTCAAAAAGTTTGATCATTTCAAAGTTTGAGCAGAATTGCTCAAGCTTATTAAAAAAATCACATTTATGCCGAGGTCGCATAGCCTGGTATTGCGCAGGATTGCTAAGAGCTTTTGGTGTTCTTCAGAGAGCCGACAATACCGTAATTATCCTGTCCCTTTGGGATCGTGGGTTCAAATCCCGCCCTCGGCGTTTCTTTCTTAGTTTGATGCACTCGTTTTACATTGGTTTATAAAAAATATGAGCATTTAACTCACTATGGCTATAGATGATATTTAAATAAAGCAAATGCGCAATAATTTGGTTTATTACATCTTGTTTAAATCTTTTAAATTTTGAATAGTAATTCTGCAAATTGAAACTAATGTTGTGAAATATCCGTATCGATGAATATACGACAAATCTTTAAAATCAAATTAATTTGCTAATTCGTGAAAATATATTAAAACATTAAACAAAGATTTTGAGTCTAAAAAACGCAAAATCCCCTACTTCATTGTAATTATCTCAAAGTATTCATGCTCTATGATTTTTGCAAGATGATCCGCGGTATCTTCATTTACTTGTTGCATTACAATTACAATCTGCTCATCTTTCCAACCATGTTTTTGCAAGTACGACTCAATGTATTTATCAGAATATCCTTTTTGGCGTAATGCCTGCACTTTTTGTTTTGATTCTGCATATTTTTTAATATTTTTTTGATGCAAATGTTTTTTTGGTTCATGTGTTAAGATATATTCTAAGGCTACGTAGATATCTTGCGGATGATAGTCCTGTGCAACAAGTTGTTTAATTGAAATATTATTTTTAAGTTTTTGTACAATATCGTGTACTTTATGTTTTTGTCTTGTTTGGGTTTGTAAAATATGCACAACCAACTCTGGATCTTCTCCTTGATCAGTAAGTAAATCTAATATTTCATTTTGGGTATTGTTTTTGTCTTGAAGTTGTTGGATTATCTGCATCAATCTTTTAATTTGATGTAATTCTATTTTTTCAACAGTTTTTGGAGTTAATTGTTGATGATAATGGTTTTTTGCTAAACGATATGCTAATTTTATTTCAATGTGAGTATATTGTTGTTCATACTCTTCATAAATCTGATCAAACGGACGATTTTCTTTTTCAATTTTTTTTGCAAGTTCTTGCACTTTTGAAATTCTCAACGCGCTTGGATGTAAATGTTCGATTTCATCAATTATATTTTTTGCATGTAATATTTTATGTAACGCGTCTTTAATAATATGATCAGGATATTTATGAATCTTTAGTTGAAAAATAATTGTTTCGGCGTGATGGTTATGATCTAATTCTCGATGAATATATTTTTCTACTTTATGTACTATATTTCCACCTAAATGCGATTTAACATCATCATAATACGGTAAATAATGCATCGTGTTTGATAAGAAAAAGACTCTTTGTGAAAACGCTCGGTGTGAGATGAAATTAATAATACGTTTTTTAAACGGTGTTGGAAAGTGTAAGTACAATACTAATGCTAAACCTAAACCATATAAGATGAAAATGTCAATACTTGCTAAAAATATAGTCAGTGCGGTTAGAATTTGTTTTGAAAAACCTATTTCGGTGATATTTATTATGAGGTACTGAATATAAACTACTTGTGATTGCATATACGGAATTGTGTATGTGTATATTCCTGCAATAAGTGTTGAAAAAAGTGTTGCATATATCGGAATTGATTTAAATTTTGTGTGAAAGAGTGCGTATAAAAATACACAAATAGTAATTGTGAGTGCTAAGACGTATAAAACTGTCACAAGATTCCATGTGATAAGTTGTGCACCCATACTAATTCCAATATCGTTTGCAGAATTAAATGCGGTATCGGTAAATGATTGGATTGAATTGATTTGAAGTATTTGCGTTACGATTGAAATAGTTATACTTGGTAAACCGATGTACATGAGTGTTCTTCCAATTTTTGCTAATTTTGTGTGGCTACTAAAAAAACCTGTTAAAGAAAAACTCGTTGAAGGATGACCTCTATGTGTAAAATAGACAATCCAAATGTAAATTGGGATAAAAAAGAGTAAGAAGTTACCTGCTAATGCCACGGTGTATAAAGTTAGGTATGCGATTTGTTCTCCTATTGGTAATCCAAAGAGTTGTTGAGCAACCATTCCTGAATGGGAAAATAATGCAAACAATGTTTGATGCGATTGAATACTATATATTTCACTAACTTGTCCCGTAATATTTGGAATAATAAATAATCCAATCTCAACGATTTGCTGTAAAATAAATAACCCACTAAATCCTAAATAAATCGTGTTTGGATGTTGAAATAATTTGATGAATTTTGCATAAATTGATTCAACTGCTGTTGAAATTTTTTGTAATCCTGAAAAATGTTGTTTGATGTTTTGGATGATGATTGCTATGGTGATAATTGCTAAGACTGTTATAAGTATTGGAAAGACAGTAATGTTTTGAGGTAAAAGAGGTTTAATTATTGCAGCAAGATAAAATATTGCTAAGGTAATAATAGTCGCATTATTTGTTAGTACCGCAGTTAGTGTACTTAAAATTCTGTGGTTTGCATTTATTCGCGTTGATAAAATCATTGTTGCCAATATAATTAAAGCGATAATAAAAATGGCAGAGTCAATTGAAATTGCAAGCCATTCAATGATTCGATTAAAAATTGTAAATTGGAAGATGAGTAGAAGAATGAATATTTTGATGATTCGTTTGATGAATTGAGTTGTTCCTTTTGGTTTTGCATATGTTGTAAAAATAAAATAAAATGAACCTTCTCGAATTTCAATAGTTTTTGTTATCAAGTATGCACAGAGTGCCAATATTATTATTCCCGCATAGAATAAATAATCCGTGAAGTATATTTGATAGGTGATAATGAATTTATATAAATCTGCAATAAAGGTTATATCGTCTTGAAGAAATAATCTTTGAGCAAAAGTGACTAATGATTTTAAATGAATGAAAAACATTCCTAATAACAGAAGTAAGTTGAGATATTGTTTGGAGTGATTAAAGAATATTTTAGTTAGATCTGCTTTATAAAAGATTAACAAGAGTAACATCCACGAAATAATTTTTTTAAACCAATCCACGTATCCTGGAATTGCTCCGGTAAATTCTAATGTGTTGAGTACGAGTAAGGTGACGAATAAAAAAATTTCAACGCTACGCTCAGAAAGATGAAAGAAAAAGGGATGGGTTTGTTTATTTTCTAAATGGTTTTGTAATTCTTGGATATGTTCATCGAGTTCTTTTGATTCTTTGAATTCTTCTAAGATTTGTTCTTTAGGTATGCCTCGATGAAGTTTATGTAAATATATTTTTGTTAAACGATGTACTTGTGGGTCTTCATGTTTATAGTGGTCTTTTGTGATTAAGATGAATAGAGTGATAAATAAGAGAATTGTTAAAAAGGTTGAAATGAGTGCTTTTTGCAAGTTTTCTTGGTTTATTTCATAACTTTGTAAGATAAACGCGCCTGCTAATGTTCGAATTTTTGCTTCGTCATCACAATCTTCAGGTCGAAATGAATCCAATCGCAAAATTAATTCTTGACCTTCTCGAAGTTCTTTAAAATTCCAAACAATGATTGGATCTGCTTCTTTGATTCGCACATCGTTGATGTATTTTGGATCAATTCCTGCCCTTAAGATTGATTCGTCAATTTCTTCCAAAATACATTTAGGAATGTATTGTTCAATTTCTACATCTCGTACAACGTCTGTATTTTCAAATAAGTCTAAAGATATTTTAAATTCGGTTTGGTTATCAATTACGTTTTCTGTAATATTTGTTTGTATTGATTGAGATGCTTTTTCTTCTTTGAGTTGGTCTTGTTCTTCTATTTGTTTTTGGGTTAGTTGTGAGTTTGCATTAATTTGTATTGGTATTTGTTTTATTTGCTTTTCGTTTTGAATACCTGGTATGGTGTAGATGATTGTGAATTGTTCTAGGTAGTTAAGTTGGTCTTTTTGAAACTGAATTATTGGGTTTTGTCTTAAAATTTCGTGTTTTGTGTTTGTTGTAAGTTGGTTTGCATGAGTTAGTATGTTTGTTGGAAATTCTATGGTTGCTTGTATGTCGTATTGAGTTGTTCGTCTGTTATTTTGAATTTTATGTGTGACTTTTGTGTTTTGGTTTAAATGATCTACTTCTGTGAAGATTTCCCAGTTTGTGGTTGTAAATGATGATGATTGAGGTTGTTGTGTTGGTTGTTCTGGTGGTGTTTCTTCGTTGCTGTTCTCATCGTTTTCGTTTGTGATAACGTTTTCTGGTGGTGGAGTAATAGTTGGAGCGGTTCCTATTTGGACAGAACTGGTTATTGTGTTACTTGAACCATCATCACGTTCTAGATAGTCATATTCACCATCACAATTTATGTCATAATCTTTCTTTCCATATTGGGCAATATTTCGTTGATTTTCTTGATACACTTCAGACCAATTACTGTAAATATATGAATTTGAGATTGCTTTGACTCTAATTTGAAAACACGTGTTTGGCATGTTGTTTAGCGTTACATTTGTTTGTGTAAACATATTACCTAACTGGTTTTGGGTTGGGTTTGTGGATGAGCCAGTGTTTCCTGAAACAAAACGATGTGGTTTTGCTACTTCTCCAACCATTAATTGATATGTTGCATTTGGTATTTGTGTCCATTCTATGTGTAATGTGTTGTTGTTGTAAATTGCATTTGTAATAGTTGGTGCTTGTGGTTTTGTGTTTGTGATGTCTTGGCTTGTGTCAAAGAGATAGTATAATTCTGCTTTATTGTTACCTGTGATGAAAAGTTCAGGGATGTTATTGTTGTTTGTGTCTGCAAAGATTGCAGAACCTCTTGCAAAGGGTTCAATATCTTGGATTAGGGTGTTGTTTTTTATGAGATGGGTTGTGTTGTATTGGTATGCGTTGATTTTGTTTTGATCTGATATTATTATTATTGGATATGTTTGATTCGGAAGAGTTGTGTATGTGATTGAGTTATGATAGTATGTTTCATTTATTTGTATATCTGCTAACTGGAGTTGGTTGTTTTGGATTGTGTAGATTGTTGTGTTTGCAGAATTTAAATCATCTTCATAACCGGTTGATATTAGATATGGATTTTGATTGTTTTTTATATTAACAAAAAGTAATTCTCCTTGTTGTAAACCTTGTGTTTGATTTAATTTCGTTAAATTTAAATTAGTATCTGTTGTAAATAAATATAGTGTTGAATTTCCGTCTTGACTTTCTCCTTGTGCGGTGATATAATAACTATTATTTATTTTTGTATATGTGAGAGAACATTGACTTAATCCATATTGATTTAATGAAATGGGATTAAAACTTTCTTCTTTATGTTTATTTTGTGCATATCTATTTTCTAAGATTCCAAATTTGTTATTTCCACAATAGATGATATCTATGTCTCCTTCTTTGTCAAAGTCTGCTGTGATAAAAGCTTCAATTCCTGATATTGGCAAAATTGAATCTGTTGCTTTAACTTTTTGAATCTGTCCGTCATTATTTAAGTCTGTAAGTGAGAAAGGGATTCTATTTCTTAAAGTAAAACTAGTTTCTTCTAACTCTTTATTCAAAAATTGAGATAAAATGTTATTAGCTATACCATGATAATATATGTCGCCAACATAAAAACCAACACTTGTACCACTTACCCCTTCAAAAACATCATCAGTTCGTAAATAATACAATCCTTCTCCAACAACTCTCAAAGATTGTGTCAGATTTACTGGTTCAAAATTACTTGCTGAACAAGAAATCGTCACATTGAAATTATTTGTTGCCTCAGAATACAATGTTGTATTCATATAAAACGATTCATTCTGTGATAAGAGTGTAGTTGTACTATTATCAATGAATTGACAATTCGCATCTGTAATAAATTCACTCGTATTGGTTTGTAAGTATTGCACAGAAATGGTATAGTTCTGGTCTTCAATTATTAAACTTGGACTATTATAAGTAATAAATGCGTTTGGCTCTGTGGTATAATTACTAAAACCTTGCACTGTTGTAGTAAAGTTTTGTTGGTGGTAAATATAGTTTGAACAATTCTCACAAAATACGCCATCTCTTAAAAGAGTTGGTGTTTGTTCATAAGTGAGATTAAAAAAAGTAATGTTTGCTTTTTTGTTTAAATTAGAATGATTCACAAAAATTGAATTATGTTGTATTTGAATATAATTTGAAAGATTCAGATACGAAATATTTACTGGTTCATCCCACTGAATAAAACCTATGTTTTCTATTCCGATTGAAAAATTATTTAGATTCGATAAGTTTGCTAAATCTTCGCTTTCATTTTCAGTTAATAGTGCTGTTACATTTGTACCTAAAGTAAATGTACTTGCAATAATTGGCTCTGGTGTTCTTCTGAGTTGAATTAGTATTGTTTGATTTGGTTGGATTACTTTGTTTTTTTGGTAATGCAACGATTTGTTAAATGTTGTGTTGTAGGATTTATTTTCTATTTCTGAACCTAGATGAATTCTCTCTAACAACACTTGCGTTGTGTTCGTTGTAACTGTTCCTGTAACATTCTGTTCAACATTTGTTAAATTTTCTTGGAATTGATTTTGATAGACAAATATTGTTGTGATATAATTGTTTAAAGTGCCTGTTACTTCCAGTAGGTCTGCAGTTGTATCGATAAACGAAACATTTGCAGTAATTGTCACATTTGAAAAATGACTATTTTGTATTGTGATATCTGTGTTTAGAATTGATTTACCAGTTATGTTGAGATTTGAAAGATTCTTAGTACTATTATGCGTATATGAATTAATTGTTATATTATTCACAACAAATGTTCCGTAGTTTGTAATATTTGTTTGTTCTGATGTAAATTGACTTGCTTGAATATGCAATGTTCCACTTTCTTGGATTGTTATATTATAAGGTTCAAGTGTTTGTCTTGTTGTTGGACAAAAACCACTTATTTCCCATATTGATGAATCTGTTGGTGGTTCACATTCACTTGTGAGTGTTGACCACTCACTTTTTCGTAATGCTTCATCTATAGATTGAACTGAAACTGTTACTAATGGACTTTTGATGTTATGTAGCGTTACATTCGTCCGATATCTCATATTACCTAAATATCCTTGTGCAGGATGTGTTGAGATTGGATAAAATCCAGACATAATTTCTGTTCCGTTTAGATATGAGATTTTAAGATTATATGAATGGATTGGTTTGGTTTGATTCCAACTAATAAATGTTTGATTTGTTGTTTCATTGTGTTCTATTTTTGTGATATTTGGTTTGTACGTATTTTCTTTGAATCTCGGTGGTTGAGTGAAGTAGACTTTGATTTTATCATCTCCTCCAATTCCACCGATTGCAATTTCAGGTGTTGAGGAGTTGTCTAAATGTGAAACTGAAATTGAACATTTTTCTACATTTGGATGTGGGAATTCGTTTAGAATATAGAAGTAACCTGGATTAGTCATATTTTGTTTGAGAAAGTATGTTTTTGCATCACCTGTTTGATTTTGACCGCATATTATGATGTCTTTATATCCGCTGTTGTCAAAATCTGCTACGACTATGTCTGAATGTGAGAGTGGTTCGATTGGAATTCTTTGAGCAGTATTTGGATCGGGTTGGTTATTTAGAAGTTTTTGTGTTGAGTTGAATAGGATAATTTGATTTTGAAAAGAA
Organism: uncultured Methanosarcinales archaeon; assembly: GCA_964624275.1. Lineage (GTDB taxonomy): Archaea > Nanobdellota > Nanobdellia > Woesearchaeales > DATGWN01 > CAZUXP01. The sequence continues at coordinate 3,826 of CAZUXP010000024.1, read as the reverse complement.
ATATTCATACCTGTAAATAAATAATTTATTTCATCATTTTCTAAAAATTTACTAATATGACATGAACCATCAGAAAAACCAAAAGGAAATGTGGCATTATGACTAAATAACTCACCGTTATTTGTAAAGAGACTTAAATTTACCACATCAAAGTCACCATCAGCACCTGTTACCAAAATATCGTAAAAACCATTACTATTAATATCCCCATAACAAATAAAACCTGATTGCATTCCCAAAATATCTAAATCTTGATAAGTGCCATTTTTTTTCAGCTTGTAATTTTTAAGACCACTTTTGTCAAAAAAAACTAAACTCTCAAAATCACCATCATTATTTGTATCAAAAGTTGTTAAAAATGAATTTTCTGCATCTCCAAAAACAGAATTATTTAATTCAATTGAATCATCTTGGTCTTGAATATTGTGGAAACGACCTAAACTATTAAAAGGACCAAAATTTAAAAGAGTTTCTTCCATTACTAGAGAAAGTATCGACCTTCGATTAATACTTGAAGTTAAATTACTATATATCAGATTAAAGTAATTATTATAATTATAATAACTATAATTATCTTGATTATGTAGTGAGAATAAATTATTATTATTTAATATTAAACTAACGGGCTTCGAATTATCAAAAATATCCCCTAAATTTGTTGAGCTTACAAACTTCGGCCTATACTCATTCACACTAACATTTTGCAACCAAGTATAAGTTTCATCAGAATAATTACAAGATAAAAATGTTTCAAAGTTTCCATACGAATCAAAATACACACTGTCATTTTGATAAATTGAAGTATTATGTCTAGTGTTATTTATTAAAGAATATTCTACATTTGAAACATTAAGTAAACATTGTGCATTTGATACTAAAGAATAACTAGCTCCTTTCAAAACATTTGAAACATTTCGAAGTTCTACATAAATAGTTTGGTTTATCCAAGAATAAAAAGTTATATTCTCAACTATAGTATTATTTTCTATAAATTCTGTAATAGCTATAGGTAAAAAATTTTGCGAAACATAAAAATTCTGTTTTGGTGTTGGCAATGAAAATGAAGAGCTATTACATAAAAAATTAAAATGAGCGTTAGGTTGAATTTCAGTATATTGTATTTGTGTAAAAAAGTTGTTAGAATTATCACTATAATTTAAAGTAATTAAATCTTCATGCGTGCTTGCATTCAAAAAACATTGTGCTGATGTATTACTCAAAAAACTATCTGCACTTTGATTAAACAAAGTTAGATTAAACTCAACAGGTCGTTCTGTTGTTAAATATTCATATATATCACCTGAAAAATTCCAAGAAATGGTAATGTTATCTCCACCAACATCTTCACTGACTTCACCACCAGCAAACACACTAATCACAAGTAAAACTAAGATAATACAAAACCCTACAAAACCCCTTTTATACACAAGAATTATTCTAAGAATTATGCTTTTTAAATGTTGCTAAATTTATCTGTTAAAAAAAGGAAAGAAAAAAGAAGATTACTCTTCTTATATATCGTAAGTTGGACCTTTTGGCAAGGTTGTTTTCTCACCAGTTATTGCATCCTTTGATTGTCTTCGACGACTCATTGTATATCCAAGTGCTGCTAATCCTGCACCTAAAACCGCATATTTTGGTTCTGGAATTGCACCAAAATTATCCATTACTTGAATACCGCCAGTAGTACCATCTTGAAACGCCAAAGCAAGTTTCTCATCCAAATAATGTACATCTTGTAATTTATTATCTGCACCAGTAATAGTCCCATATTGACCAATTAAACCTGAATCAAGATCCATGTCAAGAATAAAATTTCTCTCAGGTGCCGATGGATTTGATGGATTTATACTCGGCCCATCTCTTGTCCCAACCAACATACGGTCTGAATTACCAACACGAGCTAAATCTAAACCTGTCGGAGTACCATATTGAGTATCATCAAATGTAAAATCATTATTCCAAGACAATGTATCGGTTCCTACATCATATGTTCCAAATGTCATGTCAGTTCCATCAAATTGTCCAATTCCAATTCTATTCGTATTTGAATCATATCCAATACCAAAAGATGTATTTGAACCAGTATTTACAACACCATTAGTACCAAATGATGTATCAAATGTACCATTAGTCGTATTAACTTTGTAAATGTTTCCACTCGAGTCAAGTTGAAATACATAATTATTATCAAACGACGCAGCGTCAACAACAGGAGTAAAAGGATTGCCATTAGTCCAATTAGTAAGTGTATTATCTTGTCCATTTCCGTTGAAATTTAATGGTAATGTTCGTGTAAAATTTTGATCAGACAAAAAAAAATCGCTATCAGTCTGACTTAACCCATATGCAGGGTTTTGAACAGTCCCACTTCTATCCGCAGAAAAATTAAACACAGTCTGTCCAGAAACAGGAGTTACATACATAGCCAATGCAGCAGCAGGAATTAATGCAGCTTTTTTCAATGATGAAAAAGGCTTTGAAATAATATCAGTTAGTTTTTTCATAGTAGTTATACCTCTAAACAAATAGTAAACACTTAAAGTTTATAAATGTTTCTATCGTTGTTACATATAAGTGACAAACATTCTCTTCAATCTTGATTTAGATAAGCATTACAATGCTTAAAGAACGTTTTTGCATTTTCTAATGATTCATTTGCTGGATCGATATTTGCCTGCGAAATAGTATTGTAGGTAAAATCACCCCTTTTCTTCTTTTCAGATTTAAATATTTGCAACAGACTTTCTGCTTTTACAATCATTTTTTTGTAAATCATAAAGAGTTTTATATCTAATATACCTGAATCAATAAACTGTTTTTTAAATTCATCCAAAGTTTTCTTATGAACTTCTGGAGCTTTTGTATCTATTCCTTTTGTTAAAAGCATTGCTTTTGCTGAGTAAAAGATTGAATAATAACAATGACTAATAACACCACTATAAAAGGTTTCATTTTCTGAGATATTAAACTCATTAAGCAATTTAGTTCCCGATGATTTTAAAAGTAATATCCCTATATTCATCTCCGTTCGTGCTCTTTTTAAGTATAAATCAACCTTTGAATCCATTTTGAAGACCTTTTAAGAGTATTTTATAGTATGAGCTTATCCCATGCATTATGAGATGATTTTTTGCACATTCTTTGCCGAAGTTAAATTCTGTATTTATGAGCATCTGATAAAATTCTTCTTCAGTAAAAACAAATCCATGAACTTCAGGAATAGTCAATTCTCCTTCTTTTAAAGCAATTTCAAATGATTTTTTATGTATTTCTGGAATAATTATTGCAATATCTAAATCAGAATCTTTTTTTTGTTGATTTTGAGCATAACTACCAGTTATTAATAATATGTAAAAAGAAGTTTTGATTTTACTTTCAATTTGTTGAATAACTTTTTTAGGTATTTGCTTGTTCTTTTGTTTGAGAACTGTTTCTGCTAAAATAAAATGATCGAATTCTCTCGTATTTTCATTTATCTTGTAAATATTAGTATTACCTCTTTTTTCTTTTTTAAGAATAGTTTCTGAAAATTTTTCTAAGGCTTCATAAACATAATGATGAGATTTATTTTTTGTCAGGGTTTTTATTTCTGTTAAAGTAAAGTCTTTCCATGGTTCTCTAATAAAAGGAATAAGTAATTCTATCTCTTTTTTTAAATGTCCAGTTTTTTGGATAGAACTATCCATTTTTTTATTATCCATGTTATTCTTATACTTTATCTAATCACTCATATTTATAAGCATTGTTTTTTAAAAAATAAGCATTTTTTAATAAAATACTACTTTCGTCCCTTTACAACAAGTCTATAAAACAATTCTGCGCC
>CAZUXP010000023.1:0-16458 GCA_964624275.1 uncultured Methanosarcinales archaeon | reverse complement strand
TACATTTGTCACTGCAATCAAGGAAAAGTGTTACCCTAATACGGGATAGTATATGATAAAAATAAACTCATTCCAATTCTTTTTTAAACAAATGAAGTTTTTTATACGATAATCCAAGCAAATCCAATAATCCGAGTAACTTTTGACGTTTTTGCGCATCTAATGATTTATAATCTATTACAATTTGAGTTGGAAGTGTAGTTTTATCAAGTGCTTTTTGAATTATCTCTGCTGTTAAATCAAGTATTGCATAATTCGCACATCCATGTGCTAACAAAACTTTATCTTCTTTACAAAGTCGCAGTATATTTGAACATGTATGCGTACCTCCAAATAATGTTACAACCGGTTTTAATGTTGTTTTTTCACCACAGTAGGATTGAAAAACCAATAACAAACACCGTGCGACAAATTTACCACAATCGGTATTTGACCACTCCACATGAGTTGAGCCGATCTCAACAAAAACACTTGGAATTTGCACACTTGGTCCATGATGTGTGCATTCGTGCACAACCTCAAAATCAGAAGTATTTTGCGCGTATAACTCTTGAAATATTGCATGTTTTAAAACAACAGGTGTTATTGCAAGCTCACGTTCATTTCCACCCAGCTCATTTTTATTCCAATTACCTTGTGTATGAACACAATATGACGCAACACCAGAACGAGAATCATGTTTTGTAACAAAAATTAACGTTGAAATTTCACCAAATACAGCTTGTAAATCTCTATCAATATTTTCAGCATATACTGAAGAAGATTGAATGCATACTAAAAAATATTCCATAAAATTAGTTTTATAAGAATACACAGGTAAAGAATCAAAAAACATTTGAGTTTGCTGAAAATACTTTCGAAGCCACTCATACATATTCATACTAGCAGCATCAATTGAAGACGCAATTATAATAATTTTTTGCATAAAATGTTAAATCATATGCAACTTAAAAAATGTTTTGCAAATCAACATCATCATTTGATTCTTTTTTTTTTGATTGTATAAAATCTAATTCTTCATCTGCTTCACGTTCTTCTGCAATGTCAAGCACTGTATGTTTTGTACTATCATCTATTTGAGAATCAATATCATATTTTATATCAGGTTGTGATTCTTCTGAGTCATATTCTTGTGAATACGAAAATGGATGTTCAACTAATTCAACTGCAAAATCATTATCTGAAAGTACTTCTTTAAGAGGTTTTTGCGTAAATTCAGCCTTTTGAATTACTGATTCAGAAGACAAAGAATTATTTTGCCCTAAATTTTGTTGCTGTTCAACTTCAGCATGAGCACTTAAGTTAGATTTACTTTTAACTTCAGCATCATCTTTTGCGATAATTTTTTGCAAATGCTCACCATGCTGTGAAACCGTTTGTTTAATACTCGATAATTCTTGATGCAATTGTGCTATTTTTTCATGTTGCTCTTGAATAATCGCATGTAATGACTCCATTTTCGAATGTAAATCCGTATTAATGGTAAATTCACGTCTTGGTTTAACCATTACTTGAACCTGAGGATGCGTATCAGCGGATGCAGAAGAATTATGATATGTTTTATTTAGCATATTCTCAGCCATTTTTACTGCGTCTAAACGCGTCATCGCGATTCCTTGTTTCACTAATTGTTCTGCAAGTTCACTTACCTGCCCGTTCTCTATTTTTGTTTGTAATTGCATACGTTAATCACCAATAATATACTATTTTGTATACTCATATATAAATGTATTCCTATTGTGTAAAAAATAGGTTGCTATTTCCTTTATTTTTTAATAAACTTTATAAAGAAAGTCATGTAACTACTTTTTAATAAAGTATGGGGGACTCTAACTATGAAAACAAAAATAATACTATTTATGAGCATTATGATGTTTCTTATTGCCGGTATAGGCGTAAATGCATCAGTTAATGTTGAAATAGACGACGTCACACTCACAACTCCGCAAGAACGAAGTAATCCTGCGGAATTTGGAGACAGACGAGAACTTGATGACACAGATGAATTACAATACGCACTATTTGATATTCGAATAAAAGTTGAAAATGGAACAATTAATGTAACTGACATCGAACCAGATTTAAGTCAATTTACATACGACCCATTTTTTGGTGACATATCAGAAGATGATAAAATACAAATTGATACTGATTTACCATTAACAATAACAAACACAACTTCAACAGTTCGAATTCGTATTTTAGTTCCAAGCGAGCTTGATTCAATTGATTCTCTTTATGACGAAATTCAATATACAATTCCAACTGTTGTAAAAACAACTGATGGTGATAAAAGCACAAACTTACGTTTCACTGTTGAGAATAATTTAGAACTTGATTTTATCAATTTTATCACACCTCAAACAGAATTTGACTGTTTAGTTGATGACCAATACGTTCGAAACCTAGATTGTGACTTTGAAGCTGAAGAATTGATTCCAGGGGAAGATTTTAACATCGATATGCGAGTATTTAATCAATTTTTTCGAGATTCAAGATTAGATTTTGATGATATTGATTTTCGATTTGATTCAGATGAGCGAGATGTTCGAGCACCATCAAGAATTCGTGAAAGTATTCGAGCTGATGAAGAACGAGATGTGAAAGCAGATTTCACTGTAAGTGATCGAATTCGTTCAGGACGTTCTGTGACAATTACGGTAACAGCATCAGTTGTTGACGATAACGATGCTCGACACGGATTTGAACACGAATTTTTATTACGATTTGAACGACCAGATTATGATGTTCGACTTAATCAAGTTGATATGACACCGCAGACTATTTGTCAAGGTGAAGTTTCAACAGTTTCATTTGAAATTGAGAATTATGGTGCACGCGATCAATCAAATGTTCGAATTGCACTTGAATCAAATGCATTAAATGTTGATGAACTATTTCAAAATATCCAATTGGAAGACGAAAGTCGAAGTGATACAACTTATAGTAATTCACACATTATTCGAACAACACAAAACACAGATGCTGGCGTGTATCCAGTAGTATTAACTGTATATCATCGTGATCGTGATTCAAATAATGCGTTTATAACAGAAACGTTATTTTTGAAAGTTGAAAACTGTCAAGAAGAAGAAGAACCAACTGTTGAAGAACCATCAAACGACTCACAAGACGACGATGATTTTGAAGTAATTCAACCACCAACGCAACCAACACAACCAACTACAGCAGTTCCGGTAACAACAACACCGCGAACAAACGGGTTAACAATTGCATTAATTGTTACATTAGTTGTATTGATACTGGTTGTCATATCGTTAATGATTGTTTTATTACGAAGAAACTAAGTTTCTTCTATTTTTTCTTTTTAATTTGATTTTTATCTGATATAAGAATTACTTTTTTTGTTGAGAAATATATTGCGTATGTAAAAACTTTTCTATCTTTTGAACATACTTTTGTGCCTGCACATAATATTTTTCATACTGCGCACCCGTCACATCTTTTAGCTTTCGTTTTGTAATTGATTTGTATAAATCAAAAAAAAACTTTACTGTTTTTACATCATCTTTTGATATAATTTTTTGTGTAACCGCATGACGTGCTAATAAGTCAGGTAGATATTCAGGGGCTGGTGGAACAACACCAAGTTTCATAATCAATGCATGTGAAGCATCAGTAACTGCCCAATACAAATCTTCACAGGCACGAAATAAATGCCAACGAGAATTATTTAATGTAATTGGCGCTTTGTTGAAATACGTCCAAATACTTTCATACGTTGGTCGTATTTTCCCTCGAAAAAGTAAAGCTTGAAGTGGATCAAAAAAACCTGTGTCTACAAGTGCGACACCATCACGAAGAATATTTAAACCGATAGGATCACCTTGATGAACGTACTCATAAAATGTACTAAATTTCAGTGTTGTAACATGAATTCTTTTTGAAACTGACGCAATTATTTTTTCTACAATAATCTTATATGTTTGCATTAATTCTTTTGAAATATTTATCGCTAAATCATCGACAACTATTAATATATCAATATCACTTTGTGGAGTCATTTCACGTCGAGCCATACTTCCAAATAAGACAACACCTTTTAACATGGTCCCACATTCTTTCCAAACTTTTTTTGAAAACGCATATGCGATGTCTAATTCTTCTTGAGAATAGTTTGCTACCTGTGCAGTCCCCTTTTTTGTGATTTCAAAATCCATTCTACCCAACACATTTATTTAAATAAACATATATAAACATTTAGTATTATTGTTTAGGAGTAACTTTCGTACAAATGTAGACAATTTCGCCTAAAAACTCAATTTTCTCAAAAGTTAAGTCTAAACGACTCACCATTTTTTCAAACCAATTTATTATAGTTGAGCGCTTCATTACAATACCTTTTACATTTTGATATGGAAAACTTACAACAAATGTTTTTGCTTGAATATGTTTTAAAATATCATACGTCACATATTTTTTTTGTGTTTCACATGTATCTAATGTTTTTAATAAAAAACAAACATCAAATTGTTGACTTGGAATTTTATGATATTCTCTAACCAAATCAAAACAGATTGCTTTTGCAGGAAGTTTTTGTGCAGAAAAAAATGACTGAAGTTGCTTTACATCAATTTCTGAAAATTCAGAACAAACATATTTCATATCAATATTTTTTGTATAATAATAATATGCAATTGGATTTAAACCACACGCTAAATCTAAAATACTCTTTACGAAATAAGGTATATGAGAAAAAATCACGTTAAAAAAATCATCATAATACAATAATCGTTCTTTAGTTGAAAGATGTGTTTGTAAAATAGCAATAATTTTTGAATCATCCAATCTTAAATTTACCAGTTCTTCACGAAGTAAAAGTGTCTTTGGTATTTGAAAAACACCGTATATTTTTCGACTTTTTTCTCGAATATACTTCACAATTAACAATAATTCTTTTGACTTTGCAAAATCTTCTTGAGAATACGACTGAATTTTTTGTTTTATTTTTTTATCTAATCGTATAAATTCAGCATAATGATATATAATAAAATCTTTAGAAAGATTACATAATTCTTTTTTTTCTCGAACTTTGTTTATTATGATAGTATCAAACATATAAAGTATTAAATATCACTTACTTATAAGTATAGTTATGAATTTGCAAAATATCAATAAAATATTTCATTCACAAATTAAATCTTTAGAGATATTCTTTTTACTTCATGATATAAAAAACGTTGTTCGACAAGGTTTTTATGAAGACGAAATACAAAAAATTAAACTATTTTGCAACCAAAACAAATTATTTATTACACAATCAAAATTTAAAGTAATTATTGCCGATTTACATAAACCTATATCTGATAAAGGACTAAGAGTAGCACCAAACGATTTACAAGAAGGAATGTTTTTTTATTACATCTCAAAAAATGAAAAACTCGCATTATTAGCTGAATATTTTGAACTTATTGAAGACCATAAAAAACTTGGAAAAATACTCGAGTATCCGTCCTGTTGTATATCCTACTTTAGTCATAATTACAGAGGAGAAGATTTAACACATAAACCAATAAATATGTTTACAAATCTGGCTCAAAGAAAAGAAGATTATTGTTTACTGTCACATTTTCCGTGTTCAAGTAATTGTCAAAAAAGTATTCAAATTGCCAAAATACGATTTACCCTTCTTGAAAAATTCGAACCAGAATTTGCAAAAAAACTTCAAAGAACACTTACTCCATAGTTGTTCCTGACCAAGGTGACCAATCATCACTATCTGGCGCATATCCTTTGAAAATGAAATTTGGCTTATTCGCGACACCTAAATATCCTTCATGAACTGAATATAATCTCCTTCCAGGATTTATCCACGCATTTGTCGCAGCATCACCAGCTTTTCCGTAAATACTTGAACCTGCTAATTTCCAAGCACCCCACATACCAACTTCTCCACCACCTTGCGGACCCATTCCAAATCCTCCTTCAGATGTAACATACGCATCATAATCAGTTTCTTTTAATATCTTTAAAACATCTTTGAGCGGAGCATTTCCTTGACCGGCACCAAGATGCGTATCATCATACCCTAAATTGTCTGCCAAGTGAACATTACCAATATACCCACCTTTAGCCAAATCTTTAACTTGAGATGTAAACCATTTTTGAAAACGTTTATCCGTATCTTCTTTGGACTCACCTTCTTTAGGTTTAAAATGTTTTCGCCACATGTTTAAATGACCAGTATCAAGCGTTGCTTTTACATGTTGAGATGCAATTTTTTCTGCCTCTTTTGAATCCATTTTATGTACTTTATGATGCTGAAGTTTTTCTGCTAAAGCTTTTCTTCCACTTTCAATTAAATCTTTTAATTCACTTGGATGTGAACCATACCCCATCTCTGGAAAAATATTTTCTAACGTCAAAGCAATTGGTTTAATATTTTGTCCAGGGCGTTTTGCTTTTGCAGCTTGAGTTTGTTCATACGCATACACGCCTAAATCGGCAATAGTCTCACTACTTTTTTTAATCGCATAATCATGAACAGATTCAACATTATTCATTTGTTTTAACAAACCTTTTGCTTGAATACGACCCGAAACTGCCGCTTCTCGCCCATGTAAAATATCACGTTGATTATTGTTCAGCATTTTTTGTAAATGTTCAACTGGATCAACATCGTCAGGGGGAGTAATTAAATATTTATAATTTTCTGGTTCTTTTTGGATGTAATCTTTCCACTTCTCCTTACCAACAGTTTTTTTGAGTTTTTCATAAAATTGTAATGATTTAATTATCTTATCTCGAAGCTCTACACCTTGATTATAACTTCGTTCATACTCACGGGCTTGGCCAAGTGATTGTTGAAGTTGACCATATAAATATTTTTTAAGAAATTCTTTTGTTGCTTCATCTTCAGTTTTTCCATGTTGTAATTGCACGTGCTTAAATTCATCAAATCGAAGGCGTTTTGTTTGAATATTTCCTGAATTGTCAGTTTCAAACTCCTCAACTCTCGCTTCATTTTTAAGTTTTTTATCAATATGTTTTTGCCATATAATATCATCATCTACATTAGCTAACGATTTATCAGACATTTTTGTTCGTTCAATTAAATCTTGTCTAATAACATCATCATATATATAATTACCATTTTGATCTTTCAAATATATTATATTTCCATCGGCATCGCGTTTTTCTTTTCCAACAAACACTTCAGTCTTATTTTGTAAAGATTGTAATTTACCTGTTTCTTTATCAACTAATGAGAAACTGCTATCTTCTTCTTCAGTATCGTATCGTTCAAATTCAAAACCACCTTTATTGATTGTTTTATTGCCTGCCAAAGAACGTTGATACTCTCCCGTATGCACAACAACACTTCCCCCGTTTGCAGCTTCAGCAGCAAAATCAATTGCTTTTTTTATTTCGTTAATATCTTGTCGACGTTTATCTTCACTATATCCTTCTCGAGTGAGACCATTTAAATTCCCAACTTGTGTAAAATCTGCATGTGTTGTAATATTAACTTTATTAACGCGAGCTAAATCTCTTATTGCTTCACGTTCTTCTAATGTAATGTTATCAAACGCCATTTGTTGTGGTCTTCGCCCATTTCCTGCACCAGAACCTTGAATCTCAATATTACCTGCACCTTGTCGAATATCGGCTGCGATTTGCTGTGCTGGTTGACCTCTACTTCCATCTAAACGAGTTGTTGTTCCAAGAGTTCGAACTCCAAAAATGGGTTCTTCGGCCTCAGTTTTTTCATCATATTCAAATCCGCTGTAGTAATTTTGTACCATTAATATTCTCTATTTGTTTTTGTATTTTATAAATGTTTAGCGTTGTCATTCTTTTTGTAAACGTGATTCATCTTTTCGTGTATTAGTATCCCATTTAAACATATCCGCAATATGAATATTATCTATAACGCCTTCAAATGAAAGCTTTTCCAACTCTTGTAAATACCAAGAATGAAAACGAGCTTGGTATTGTAAATACGAATCAGCGTGGTTATATAACGCATGTGGAATTCGTTGTAAAATTGTTGCATGCGCCATTATTGGACAAAAGTATTTTTGGATACACATACGTATTTTCTCAAATGAATAATTTGGTGATAATGTTTGTACGATATATTTTTGTATATCTTGAATTTCAGTAATTTCTGATCCATCAATTTGTGAAATATTCAATGTTTGCGTTAAAAAACTGAGGTTATCTAAACATTGTTGGATAAACCAAACACTAAAACGTTTAAATACATCGTTTTTAACAGAAAAAAATGTTGGCGATACTTTGATATGAACAAGCAGTTCTTTCTTGTTTTCTAATGCCATTTCAAAATGCGAAATTAGCTGATTATAAAGTTCTTCATCAGTACAGAGGTGGTTTTCATCAAAAACAAGTGTTAACTGAATAAGAGAATCATTTAATTTTCCATGAGATGTAGCTAAATCAGACTCATATGTTTTTGTATATTGATTATATTTATCAGGAGTCATTTTTCTTGGTTTGTTTTATACATTCTTAATATCGAAGAATCTTGATCAAAAAATGTTCGTTCTTCTTTTTGTGTATTTGATTGATACGAATTTGCTTGTTTTGAGATATATGCTGATTCTAAATCTTTTTGTTGAATTGTATCAATTCGAGAATCCCTGTATAGTGAATGAGTATTTGAGGAATTATCTGTTTGTGAAATTTTTTGTTGTTTTCGTGATTCAAATTCCGCTCGAATACGCTCTTCAATATCAGCTTGATCTTCTTCTTCAAATTGATTATCTAATAATTCAACCTCTGATTCTTTTTTTTCATGAGTTTTCTGCGGATTATTATGCGTATGTAAAAATTCTTTTTGACGTTCAAACTGACGTTTTGCTTCTAATAGTACTTCAGCATTATTTTGCAACTGCTCTTTTTGTGATAAGTTTTGTTTATCCGACATATCAATTACCACGCAATCATCTTGTGTGCTTTTTTGTAATTTTTAAAACAATTAAATGCAATAATTCCTGCAATTTTTGCTTTACCTTTTAATTCATTTTTGATTTGCGATTTTTTTTCCATTTCAGCTTTAACAGCACTTCGTGGAGCACCTTTTTTCAACGGTCCAAAAAATGGTTCTATGAGTAACTCAGAAAATGCTTTAAATGGGCCAAAAACGAGTCCAGATAATGTTTCTTGCTGTAATTTTGCAACTTCTTTTGAAGTACTTGTTGATTCTGAATTCTCTTCTTTATTTTTATGTGCAAACATCCCATCTGGAATATCCGCATTTGCTTCTTTTAAATAACGCTCTAAATCAGCACCTAAGTACTGCATTGCATCTCTAACTGATTGATCGAATTGAGCAACTAATTCAAATGATTCTTTTTCACGATACTGTTTATACTTTTTTATTTGCTTTCCTGTCCAAGAATATGCTCGAATCGTACTTTCTGTTCTTCCAATATGAATCGGACCTTTTTGATGATATGCATCTTTTGCATGAAAATCCATAGAAGGTTTTGAACGAAAAGAAAATGTTAATAATATTACTGCATACGCATTGTCATCCGGATCATCCATATCATTTGATGGCGGTTGAGCAACAAGTACCTCTATTTCACTCATATTTGTTTCAAAAGAATTAATCAACATTCCATCATCCATTCCGGCTTCATCCATATTCAAACGCTGGATATTTTTCAAATACGGTTTGATCCAATCCATATACATGCGAACAACTTGAAAATGTTGATTAAGATATTTAATTTGAAAACTTTTCTTGTTCTTTAACTCATTATATGTTTTTTCTTTCCAATTTGTAAACTGAAATACTTTTCGTCCAACTGCATTTTTTACTGATTCATTAAAATCCAATTCATTTACCCATTTATCAACTTCTTCAGCTTTCATAGGTCGTGCAGCAAAAAATAAATCAGGTAAAATTGTAAAACCAACCTTTTGTGCCATTCCATAAACTGACGATGGATTCTGTGAACCACCTTCAACAAGCGTAATCCAAATATCTTTTAGTGTACTTTCTGCTTGTCGCGCAGTTTTTGGGTCATCTTCATAAGACTGTGTATAATAACCTAGGCGTTCTTCTATTTGGCGAAGTTCTCGAACTAACGCAAATAAATCTTTGATTAATTTTCCCATCATTCCCAAGTAATTTGAAACTGCAGATTGTTGTTGTCCTAATCGTGCTTGCATATCACCAAAAATGCTTGAAGCAGCACTTGCGGCATGTGTATCTATTATTTTTTGCACAATGGGCATATCAAAATCATCACGCGCATGGGATAATAGCCAATAGTACATTTCCTCAACATTATGATTCGGACTTTCAAAGTCTATTCGATATCGTCGCAGTGGCTTTGGATATCCGCTTAATACTTTAACTTCTTTTCGAGCTTCTAATTCTTCAGCTTCTGTAAAACCGAATTCTTTTAACTTCTTTTTCTTATCTATATTTGGCGTTAGTGTTGAAATCATGGTCTATATAACACACAAGTATTACCAACTTGTTGGACTAATTGTGATTTTGTTGGGATTTGTAATGATTCAATAACTGTTTGTTTTTCAGAAGACTCAAATGTGGATTTGAGAATTTTTATTTTTACTAATTGATGCTTTTTGAGTAATTTTTCTAGTTCAAGAATTATAGATTGCGTTACACCTTCTTTTCCAATGTGAATAAGTGGCTTAAGATTGTTTGATCTCTTTTTTAAACTATACTCATCTGCAAAACTCTTTTTTGTATCCATATACATACTTAGACAGACTTTATTTATAAATATTACTTACTAATACGACAACCACCTGTTGGAATCATCCGAATTATTTCATCCAACGTACCATTTCCTAATTTTTTGAGAATCTGTTTTGCAATATCGCTTGTTTTCTGATTTCCTTGTACGAGTGTCACATAATTTTTCGTAAATTGTTTTATCGAACGTTTCGTTCCACAAACTATCCTTTTTTTTTCTGCATCAAAACCGATACATACCTCTAATTTTGGCTGTAGATACGTTGTTTTTCCTCGAATCACAAATGCACCTTTACCTAAAAATTCACCCGATTCAGCTTGTTTTGTTACTTGTTTTGGCGTTACATAAAAAACTGCTAAACTACTATACCCTTCTTGCCATGCTTTTGAATAAGACGCAGTCATTTGTGCGACTTCTTCGTATATGGGTGGTTGAGTATTTTGTCCATCTTGTAAAATAAAAAAAGGTGAACCTGCCATATCGGTGTGAAAAACCAAATCTTTTTCTTGCGTATGTTTTTTCATTAACGATTCATTTGTTACTGCATCTCTCCCACCAATAGCTAATAAACCATTTGAAGTGAAAAACCACCTGAATTGTTCGAACCAATCTGTTTTTCTGTTTTCTAAATCGGCTTCTTCATCTAAACTTTGCAAATAGTCATCTTTTTTTGCAAGAATCTCGGCAAGTTTCTTTTGCGAATGTTTTAATGCAATATAAAGACCTTCAAGTTTTTTTTGTGCTTTTTTTGCTTTTGCAAAATAATCTGAAGCATTTTGATGAACAGTTTTTGTATAATTAACTCGTACTTGCACCATAATAAAGAAATATAATTCGAATAACTATTTAAGCTTTCTGATTCAACTTACTGAATTTGTTTTCCTTCATTTTTCTGTAATTTAAATGAAGCGTTTTTCGTGTTATCAAATTGTGCTGTTAAAATATCTGTTACTTGTTGAAATATACTTTCTGCAGATTTAAAATCATCATGAACAACTCGAATATTATAATTACCATTACCACCATAAGTCAAACGTAAATGGTCTGCATCAATAGATTCAGCTTTTTGAAACGCTTCACGAAGTAACATTAAACCATTATCCGCATACGAATGAATTGTATATCTACCAGTTATTTCTACTTGTGGTGGTTTTATTCGCAACCGAAGTAATTCAAGAAATTTTTTATGTTTTTGCGTATCTAAACCAGTTTCTTTAAAAGCATAATCTCCCTGAATAAACGCTTGAAACGCCTCATATAAAAATTCAAAATCTTCTGAAATTTTTGCATACAAATCATTATAAAATTTTTGTAAATCAAGTTTTTCTTCTTTTGCAAAAAACGCAAGAATTTTTTCAGAAGCAATTTCCTGTTTAATGCTATTCATTACTAAAATTCGCTGAGCATCTGAAACACGACGAAGCGAAACATCAATATGACCTCTCTGTTCATTTATAGATAAAACTTTACAAACAATAACTTTACCTTCTTTTACATAATCAGAAATGTTTCGAATTCTTCCAGGAGAAATTTCCGAAATATGAAGCATCGCAGATTTTTTATAATAATCTAAAGAAACAAACACCGAATGATGGTGTATTCGAGTTACCGTACAAACAACAAGTTCTCCTTCTTCTGGAAGACCTTTTTTATGATATAACATTATGAAATAAAAACGAGGATTTTATTGTAATTCCTCTATGATTTCTGCGTGTACATCAGCTTTTCCACCTTTGGGTGTTGCTAATAATTCTCCACAAACCGTACAATATACTTTGGATGCACTTTTTGTAAATATAATCTGTTCATTTTTACATTTTGGACATCGAATTTTGACAAATGTATTTTTTGATTCTTGTATATTCATAGTATGACCTCAATTACATAAATTCAATTTTTTTTGCTCGAAATGTATGTTTTTTTCCAAAACTCTTCTTAGATTCTTGGCATTCAAATCGAATATCAGCGCGTTTACTTCGCTTTTTATTACCCATCTTAAACTTACTTGCTGCTGGTTTCGAACCACGAGTACCTAAATTTCCATGACCTTTTCCAAATCCCCGACGAACTTTTGAACCTTGACTCATCGGTGAAGTTGCACCAGGAGTACGTTTTTTTGCAAGGGATACTTTCATCTCAGTATGTTTTCGAAGTACTGGATTATATCGTTTAACTGTTTTTGGTAATTTCATTTTCTTAACCTATTAAAATTGATATAAAACGGATTTTACAAGCATTTATAAATGTTTCGTGATAATAATTAACGACAATAGTAAACTATAAATACCAATAGTCATGAAAACATTTCATGTTATCAATTCAAGAAAGAAAATTAATAGTGCGTATGCACAACAAAGGAAAAAATCAGCAAATAATTGCTGACCTAATTGGTTGTAGCCAACCAACTGTGAATCTTTGGATTCACAGGGCAAAGATAAAAAATGGACTGCAGACGCTTCCAAAAAGTGGTCGACCAACAAAACTAAATCAATCAAAATTATCTGAGCTTAGGTGCTTACTTAAGCGAAAAATTGAACAAAAAAATGCTCAATTTGGATCCGTTACAACCAAAGAAGTTCGAGAGTTTATTCACCAAGAAATTGGTGAATTATATTCGATTCGACACGTTGAGCGAATTATGCACAAAATGGAGTTTTCTTTAATAACTCCAAAAACAATGTACACAAAACATGATCAAAATTCGGTTGATAAATTCCGAAAGGAATTTAAAAAAAAGTCAACACAGAGTATTTGGGTCATGAAATAATTGCAATTGATGAAGTTAGTTTTCAATTGTAAACAAATTACAAGCGAATTTGCTTTGAGAAAGGAAAAAAGCCCAAAAGTGCTTTTTTCTGGAGCAATAAAAAACTAATTGTTTTTGACACACAAATACAAAATCAAAAATTATTTTACGAATTTCATATTGCTCAAAATAGTATGACTTTTTTGAGCTTTCTTTTAGGATTATTTGAAACGTTAAATCCGAAGAAGAACATAGTTCTTCTTCTAAACAACGCAGGACGGCATAAAACACAAATTGTGCGGAAATTTATTGCTCAACAGAGCAACGTAAAAGTGGAATTTATTCCACCTTATCCTCTTGAGTTAAATCCTATTGAAACGAATTGGAAAATTACTCAAAATCGAGTAACTAAATCTCAATTCTTTCAGACAATTGACGAGTTACAAGGATCTTTAGAGAGTTTTTGGGATGAACATATTTTCACGCAAAATTTTATCTCCTATTTATGTTGCGAACTATATTACCATAACATTTATAAATAGCCTCTTGTTTCGCAATTTAAATTATTATATTATGAAACATAAAGAGGGAGGCAATTATAATGGCAAAAGCAAAACCACATTTTAATTTGATTTTCGTCGGTCACGTAGATCACGGAAAATCAACAACAGTTGGACGATTAATGTTTGACACAGGTAACATCGATGAACAAGCTATGCGAAAATTAAAAGACAAAGCAGAAAGTTTAGGTAAGTCTGGATTTGAATTTGCATACGTTATGGATAATTTAAAAGAAGAGCAAGAACGTGGAGTAACAATCGACCTTGCACACAAAAAATTTGAGTCAGATAAATTCGATATGACTATTATCGATGCACCAGGGCACAAGGATTTTGTAAAAAATATGATTACAGGTGCCTCACAAGCAGATGCAGCAGTATTAGTTGTAGCAGCAAACGACGGTATCAATTCACAAACAAAAGAGCATGTATTTTTGTCCAAAACATTTGGTGTACAGCAATTAATTGTTGCAGTAAACAAAATGGATTTGCAGGATTGGAAAGAAACTCGATTTAATGAAGTTAAAGAGGAAGTAACTGCGTTATTAAAACAAGTTGGTTATAAACCAGATATTGTAAAATTTATTCCAGTAGCATCGTTAAAAGGCGATAATATTGTAAAAAAATCAGAAAATATGACTTGGTATACAGGTCCAACTATTCGAGAAGCAATCGATACATTTGATGAACCTGTACGACCTACAGATTTACCACTTCGTTTACCAATTCAAGATGTATATAACATCACAGGTATTGGAGCTGTTCCAGTTGGAAAAGTTGAAACAGGTATTATGAAAATTGGTGACAAATTAATTGGTGTTCCTGGCCGTGAAGGTAAAGGAGTTAACGCTGAGTTGAAATCAATTGAGATGCATCACGAATCAGTTAAAGAATGTGGTCCAGGTGATAATATTGGATTCTCAGCTCGAGGATTTGGTGCAAAAGATTTAGCAAAAGGAGATGTTGTAGGTCATCCAAACAATGTTCCGACTGTTGCAGAAGAATTTACTGCACAGTTAATTGTGTTAAATCACCCATCGGTTATTACAGTAGGATATACGCCAGTATTTCACATACACACAGCACAAGTAGCATGTCAAATTGTTGCTATTGAAAAGAAAATGAATCCAGCAACTGGAGAAACAACTGGAGAAAACCCTGATTTCATTAAAAATGGAGATGCTGCAATTGTTCGAATTCGACCAGTACAAGCTGTTGTAATTGAAAAGAATGCAGATATTCCACAAATGTCTCGGTTTGCAATTCGAGATTCAGGAAGTACTGTAGCAGCAGGTATGTGTATGGATATTAAGGCAAAACAATTATAGTTTTGCTTTTTTTACCAATTATAGGAGAAAACAAACATGCCAAAAGCAAGAATTAAATTAGTAAGTACGGATATTAGTAAGATTAATACGGTGTGTGATTTCATTCGTGGAATTGCAGATAAAACTGGTGTTGATTTACGAGGTCCGATTCCGCTTCCGACTAAGAAGTTACGAGTAACAACTCGTAAATCTCCTTGTGGAGATGGAAAAGCAACTTGGGAGCGATACGAAATGCGAATTCATAAAAGACTCATTGATATGGGTATTGATGAACGAGCTTTGCGAATGGTTATGCGTGTTGAGATTCCAAAAGGCTTAAATATTGAAATAGAAATGGTTGATTAATCATTTCATTTATTCTCTTTTTTATCTAAAACTGATGATAGATTTTATAAATAGTTATTTTTTCCATTTGAAATTATGAGTTCGCAAATTAGTACAAATACAAAACCAATCATAAAATTACTCTCAAATCAACATATTCCTTCTCCGTTAACGCAAGATGGTATGTCTTCAGATATTGGAAAGTTAGTAAAACATTTACAATTAGCATTTGCATATCCTGATGAAGGTTCTGAATTTGGAAAACATTTAGGTCAAAAGAAATATTTATTTCGTGAAAAAGATGGATATACACACGTTCCGGCATTTTTAAAAAAATACTTTTTTTCTCATAATTATGATGCATTAACGCTTCATGAACCAAGAACGTCTGATGTCATGGGTCATATCGCTTGGCAAGATCACAGTGATGAGCGACATATTTTTAGTGTTTATGTAACAAATGAACATCGACAAAACGGATATGGTTTATTACTAAACGAATGTGCGCTTGCAACAGCACAAGGCGATTCAAGAATTCGAAAGTTACAACTTGGTATTGGTGGTCATATATTTATGAATAAAATATATGCCAATTTCGTATCACGATCAACTGAACTTGGGGTTGAACCAACGGATAAAAATCTTCTATTAAAAATAAAAAATTAGTTATATGTTGATTAATTTTTAACCATATTATGAATTTTTGACAAAAACATTTTTTAGACAAATCTATACTATCCCGTATTAGGGTAACACTTTTCCTTGATTGCAGTGACAAA
>CAZUXP010000022.1:0-17522 GCA_964624275.1 uncultured Methanosarcinales archaeon | reverse complement strand
TGATGCAATACTTCGCGATGGTATAACTGCTGAACAAGCAAATAATCGATTAGAAAGACTATTAGAAAAAAGACTTGGTGAAAATAATTTTGTAATATTAACACCACAAGCAATACTTAGACAGTTTGAGTCTGTAACATTAATTATTACATTATTATTAGGCGCCATCGCTTCAATTAGTTTGCTTGTTGGTGCAATAGGAATAGCAAACACTATGTTTACTTCAGTTTTAGAGCGAGAAAAAGAAATTGGTATAATGAAATCAGTTGGTGCAAAAAATTCAGATATTTTATCAATATTTATAATGGAAAGTGGACTTATTGGTCTTATAGGAGGATTTGCTGGTGTTGTAATTGGTATAGGCGTTTCGCTTTTAGTTGGAGAAATTGTTGCATCTATTGGGTTTGATTATTTAGTCATTACAATTAATTTTGTATATGTACTATTTTGTTTAAGTTTTGCATTCATTGTTGGAATGCTTTCGGGTTTGTTGCCATCATATTTAGCTTCAAAAAAGAAAATTATAGATACATTAAGAGAGGATTAGTGATATACAGATGATGCATAAAAGGATACTGAAACTTGTTTGGGAACAGTTTACTCAAAGAAAATTACGAAGTAGTTTAACTATTATTGGAATTCTAATTGGTATCTCTGCATTAGTTTCACTTATTATTTTGAGTAGTGCATTAGAATCTGGTATTACTGGTCAATTAGATCGATTTGATGCGAATTCGATACTAATTGCACCGCTGGCATCAATTGGTGGTAGTTCAGGTCCACAAGGATTTGGTGTATTTACAGATTCAGACGTTCGTGTATTAGAACAAGTTGTTGGTGTTGCTCAAGTAAATCCATTACTAAGTACATCAGTAGATGTTCGTGTGGGAAGAGAAACAAAACGGTTAACACTCCGTGCACCGGGAAGTTCTGATCAAAGTGATATAAGCTTTGAAGATTTTATAAAAATTGATATTAGATCTGGAAGATATATTGATTTTGATGATACAAGCGGGATTATGGTTGGTTATAAAGTCGCAAATGAAGTTTTTGAGAGGCAATTATTTGTTGGAAATTCTTTGTATATTAATGATAAACGATATACGATAGTTGGAATCTTTAAAGAAGAAGGTGTCCAAGAAAGCGATTTTGCAATTTTTTCGCCTTTTTCAGTTGGTCGAGATATAGTTGGAGATTCACGAGCAGTAACTGCAATTCAATTACAAGTTGCCGATGGGTTTGACTTTGATTTAATTCAAGAACGTGTTCGCTCAACACTTGAAAAATATCGAGGACAAGAAGATTTTGGTATAACAACACCTCAAGGTATTCGCGATCAAATCGGTTCGTTTTTACTTGCAATAGATATAGTTGTATTAAGTATAGCGCTCATTAGTTTATTTGTTGCATCATTAGGTATTATGAATTCTTTATATACGTCCGTTTTACAACGAACAAAAGAAATTGGAACAATGAAAGCGATTGGAGCAACAAATTCTCAAATTTTATTTATATTTGTATTTGAAAGTGCAATTCTTGGATTTATAGGGGGATTGTTAGGTGTACTTTTTGGTTATATGTTAGGTGGTGGATTTATTATTGGGGTTAACACATTTGAGTTTATTCGCTTACCATTTGGTATAGATTGGGTTTTAGTCTCATTTTCTCTTGTATTTAGTGTTGTACTTGGTATTATTTCCGGTTTACTTCCAGCATTTCGCGCATCAAAATTAAAACCGGTCGATGCTTTAAGACATGATTAGATATTTAAAATATAATTACTCCTCTGTGAGAAAAATTTGTGGAAAGGTATATTTTAGTGATTTGACATATAAAAAGTAAGAATTCTTCATTTTTTATTATGGAGTTTAATAACAGAATCAGTAAGTTCTTGAAATGGTGCACTTTCTTTATACCCTTTGTCTAACTGATATATTCCCAATTTTTTAAATACTTCAGAACAACGTTCATTGAAATAAAATGGTTCAAATAAAGCAGCTTCATCCTCATTAAAGAATTGTTCTTGACCAATAAGTTTATGTTCTGTTTCTAATAACCTTCTTTCAAGTCTTCCGCTTTGACTATCAAAACCTAATATGATTTTCTCTTGATTTTTTTGACTTTCAATAGTCGCAGTATAAAGTGAATCAGTCTTTAAATCAGCCTTTTTTGGAAATTGTAATGTTGCAATTGTATCTAATCGAGTATCTTCTACTTGATAAGCTAACACTCCATCACCTATATTGACGCTGTGACGATAATTATGATTTTCATCTATTTTAATCCATGCGGTGAATTCCATATTAAGGTGATTCTTTGAAGATTTATAAATGTTTCTAGTATTCACTATTTAATAGTAATAATGAATCTGTGTTGAGTTATCTTTATAAATAATCAAACTTTAACATCTAAATATAGTACATACTCTATAGGCAAGGTGTACCAAATGAATAATACAAAAATACAAGATATACTTACTGAACAGTCTGTATCAACAGATGAATTAGACATAGCTTCTTTTGAGATTAATCGTTCAAATTATGACTTGTTTAATGAAGAACGGCTATTATTTAAAACTCAAGGTGTGGTTACTGAAGAACTGGTACGACAAATCTCACAAAAAAAAGATGAACCTGACTGGATGCTTCAAATACGTCTAAAAGGATTAAAATTATTTCATGAGCTTCAACTTCCGAATTGGGGTCCAGATCTCACTCAGCTTGATTTATCTGAGATTCATTACTATATGGAACCTGATGCACAAAAAAATGCGAATGATTGGGATGATGTTCCACAAGATATAAAAAATACGTTTGAAAAATTAGGAATTCCACAAGCAGAACGAAAAGCACTTGCTGGAGCGGGTGCACAGTATGAATCATCCGTAGTGTATCATAGATTACGCGAAGATTTAGAAAAAAAAGGTGTTGTGTTTTTAGATTGTGATGAGGCAGTTAAAAAGTATCCTGAATTAGTCAAAAAATATTTTATGACAACGTGTGTTCCAATAGGATTACACAAGTTTAGCGCACTTCATGCAGCAGTTTGGAGCGGTGGTACATTTATTTATGTTCCAAAAAATGTCAAGGTTGATTTACCTCTGCAAGCATATTTTCGAATGAATGCGCAAAATGGAGGACAGTTCGAACATACACTTATAATTGCTGATGAGGGTTCAGAAGTTTCTTATATTGAAGGTTGCTCAGCACCATTATATTCCACAAAATCACTTCATGCAGGATGTGTTGAAATTCATGTCAAAAAAAATGCAAGAGTTCGATATTCAAGTATTGAAAACTGGAGTAAAAATACGTATAATCTCAATACAAAACGTGGTGTAGTTGAAGATGATGGTATTTTAGAATGGGTTAATGGGAACATGGGAAGTGGTGTAACAATGTTATACCCTGGTTCTATATTAAAAGGTGATAGATCAAAAACTGATTTTATTGGTATTGCATTTGCGAATAAAGATCAAAATCAAGATACGGGTTGTAAAATTATCCATATAGGAAAAAATACAAGTTCAACAATTACTTCTAAGTCCATTAGTAAAGCTGGCGGTATAACCAGTTATCGTGGTTTAGTGAGTATGAAAAAAACGGCAACTGGCTCAGCATCAAATGTTGAGTGTGATGCACTAATGGTAGATAATAAATCTCAATCTAATACGTTTCCGTATATGGATATCCATGCGGAAAATATTGAAATGGCTCATGAAGCAAAAGTTGGTAAAATTAGTGAAGAGCAAATCTTTTATTTAATGAGTCGTGGTTTGGATGAGGAGACTGCAGTTGGAATGATTGTAAGTGGTTTTATTGAACCGATTGTTAAAGAATTACCACTAGAATATGCTGCAGAATTAAATCGACTGATTGAGCTTGAAATGGAGGGGAGTTTAGGATGATTGCAACTTCAGAATTATTTGAGGAATTGCAACATAACGCTCAACAAAAAATTCAAACAATTAATTTTGCATCTGAATTAAAATATGGGTTACATATTCGTTTCACACCTCCCCTTATTTTTGAAAAAATATTGCAAGTCAAACCAAACCAAATCATATTTGATAATGTTGAAAATATAAGTCCTGATTTTTTCTCTGATATTTGGTTTTCACAAAATATTCATTCGATTACAAAATCTCGATGTGATTTATTTATGCATAAAAGCATAATCGACGAAAAACCACTTCATATAGATATAGATTCTGATACGATTCAGTTTATTTGTCTTAATGTTGCAGAAAATGTTCGGGGTTTTGTCTATATCCATGTATCAGGGAATGCATCATTTATTGGACAAGAGATTCGAGTTATCACCCAAAGAAATGCGCATGTAAAAATTATTACAATACAACATTGTGATGACAAAACTGTTTATCTTGCGAACAAACAATCATTACAAAAAGAGGATTCAAGTGTGCAATGGTTTGATTTACATATAGGGGGTCAATTTGTGAAATCTGATATAATTTCAAATCTTACCAAAGATAAATCGCAAACAATTCAAAAAGTATTATATGCTGCGAAAACAAATCAACAATATGATTTTTATACTGCTTCAATCCATGATGGGAAACAAACGCGATCTGATATTTTAACAAGAGGTGTAATTGGAGATTATGCAAAAGTATTAAGTCAGGGTTTGGTTCGAATTTTACCTGAATCATGGGGTTCACAAGGATATGAACAACAAGATGCATTGTTATTGTCTGACACCTGTGAAGCTGATGCAATACCAAATTTAGAAATTCAAAACCACGATGTCTCTTGTAGCCATGGTTCAACTGTTGGTAAAATTGATGCAGAAAAAATACATTATTTACAAACTCGTGGATTTACTCAAAAAGAAGCAAAACTTCTTATTGTAAAAGGATACTTTACACCTGTAATTGAAAAAATAGAAGATCAAAATATTAAAGATGAAATTTTGAAAATACTTGAGGATAAATTAGTATGAAGGAAGATATGACAATTCAAAATGGTAATGGTGAAAATATTGCTCTTACGGTCCAAAAACCAAAAAGTCCCGTTAGTATCGCAGTTATTATACATGGTTTGGGTGGTAGTCAAAAAAGCGAATATATTCGGTTATTAACAGAATCATGTTTAAATCAAAATCTTATTATAGTCACATTTGATTGTCGTCATTCTTTTTCAAAAAGCGATGGTGATTTTGAAGATGCAACCGTTTCTTCATATTTAGAAGATTTGAATTTGATAATGGATTGGGTAAAAACTCAAGAATGGTATATTCCGAAATTATTTTTATTAGGACATAGTTTAGGAGGCTTGTGCATTCTTGAATATGTAAAAATAAATCCAGAAGATATAATTGGAATTGCACCAATTGCAACAGTTATTTCAGGAGAATTAAGTTGTCAGACAAAAAAATATAGTGATGGAGTATTAGAAAACTGGAAAAAAACAGGATGGCACACATTTACACCAAAAAAGACCTTACCTTATTCGCATATGCAAGATCGTCTTAAATATGATGCACTTAAATATGCGGATAAAATAACACAAGAAGTTTTACTTATAGTCGGTGAATTAGATAAAAATACGCCGGTTGTTCATCAAAAAAAATTACAAGAAAAAATTCAATCTAATTGTGAATTGCATGTTATTCCGCAAATGGAACATTCACCAAGAACTGCTGATAAAAATACAAAAAAAGAAATACAAATTATTGTTGAATCATGGGTTGGAAAAATTGTGATGAGGCAAAAAAATGAATAAGAACATTATAGCAGAGTATCCATTTACAAAACAAAGTATTGTTTATTTAGATTCAGCTGCAACTGCACAAAAACCTCAACACGTAATAGATACGATTACAACATTTTTAACTCAAAAAAATGCAACCGTTCACAGAAGTATTTATCCATTATCTATTACCGCAACAAAAGAATTCGAGAATGTTCGAAATAAAATAAAATCGTTTTTAAATATAAGTGATGAGTATGAAGTTATATGTACGAGTGGAACAACACAAAGTTTAAATTTACTTGCTGAATCCATACAAATAACTGATTCGACAAAAAATGAAATTGTATTAACTGAGTTAGAACATCATGCAAATTTGGTTTGTTGGATTGAACTTGCAAAAAAACGAGATTGGAAAATTAAATATATTCCAATACTAAAAGTAGGAACACAAATAGAATTAGATATGGATAAAGCAAAAGAACTTATTACAGAAAAAACCGCAATTGTGAGTATAACGCAACTTTCAAATGTAGTAGGTAGTGTTGTTGATGTGAAACAAATTTGTAAATTCGCAAATTCAGTTAATGCGATAAGTATTGTTGATGGCGCACAAAGTGTTACACATATGCCCATTTCAATTACTGATATACATCCCGATTTTTTTGTATTCAGCGGACATAAAATAGGGGCGTTAACTGGATGTGGTTCATTAATCGGTAAAAGAGAATCACTATTAAAATTAAAACCGTATCAAAAAGGTGGAAACATGATTTCATCTGTTACAAAAGATTCAGTCACCTATAATAACTTACCGTATATGTTTGAAGCGGGAACTCCTCCTATTATCGAATTTATATCGCTTGGTTCTGCTGTTGATTTTTATATGGAACACAAAAATGAAATTTTTGACAACCAATCAGAATTAACTTCATTTTGTTTAATGGAATTACAAAAGATTCCTGGTTTGAGTGTTTATACTTGTCAAAATCAAAAAGGAATTATATCATTTATTCATAAAACACATTCTATTTATGATATCGCAACGTTATTAGGCGAAAAAAAGATTTGTATTCGTGCAGGACATCATTGTTGTATGCCGCTTATGAATGAATTAGGTATAAGCGGAACCGCGAGGGTGAGTATTGGTGCGCATGTTACAAAAGAAGATGTCATAACATTTATAGAAGAGTTGCAAAATATTGTTGCGTTATTAGAATAAATTAAAATCAGAAAATAGAGATGGAGAAATATAATGTTAGAAATAAAAAATTTGCATGTTGAAATAGAAGGAAAAGAAATACTTAAAGGAGTATCATTGGTTTTTGAAAAAGGAACTGTTCATGCTTTGATGGGTCCAAATGGTTCGGGAAAAAGTACACTTGCAAATGTATTGATGGGTCATCCTAAATATACTATTACTCAGGGTTCAATAATGCTTAATGGTGAAGATATTACTGAATTATCTCCTGATGAACGTTCAAAAAAAGGTTTGTTTTTGTCTTTTCAGTATCCGCAAGAAATACTTGGTTTGAAAATGTCGCAATTTTTACGTTCAATGCTTAATGCACATCGAGAAAAAAAAGTTTCAATACTTGAATTTAAACGATTATTAAATGATCATATGAAAAAACTTGGGATGAATCCAGAAATTTCTGAGCGATATTTAAATCAAGGATTTTCAGGCGGTGAGAAAAAAAGAAGTGAAATATTACAGCTATCACTTTTAAATCCTCAAATTGCGATTTTAGATGAAACAGACTCTGGTCTTGATATTGATGCGTTAAAAGCTGTTTCTGATGGAGTGAATGCAATATATGATGATTCAAAAACAATTATTATCATAACGCATTATAAACGAATACTTGAGTATATAAAACCCCAGAAACTTTCAATTATTATTGATGGAAAAGTTGCATTAGATGGAGATGGATTACTTGTTGATCAATTAGAAGAAAAAGGGTATGGTTGGATAGAACATGAGTAGATTGGTTTGGGATTATTATTGGAAAGCTCGATGTCAAAAATGTTGTGCTTCAAACTGTGAGTATTGTCCATATAAACCAAAAAATAAAGGTGGTTCTCTGAGTGCTAAAGAAGTAGAAGTTGAACCTTGGATTCTTGAACAAATGAATATGTTTGCAGTTGAAAATGCACCTAATGCTGAGTTTAAAAGATATCCAAATGCAGATGAAATTGTTCGACGACTAAAATATTGGGATTTTACAAAACGTCCAAACAATGTTAAACCTGCTACAAAGGAAGATTTTATGTTATATTACGGGTATATACAATGAAAGAAATTGAAGTTAAAATATTAGATGTTGATGTAGAAAAAATAATACTATTATTAGAATCATTTGGTGCAAAAAAAGTATTAGATGCAAATATGCAAATTTTATATTTAGATACGCCTTTACACGAATTACAAAAAAATAAAAGTATATTACGTTTACGAACAAAAGATGAAAAAGCAGAATTGACATTTAAAAAAGTATTACGTGTAAGTGATGTAAAAGAAATGGACGAAATAAATATTGAAATTCCTAATATAAAATTTCATCTTGATTTATTTGTTTTATTAGGTTATGTCGTTACAAAAAAACATCAAAAGCATCGCATCTCATACAAATTAAAAAACTGTTCATTTGAATTAGATACATTTGATGGTATACCGACATTTTTAGAGATTGAAAGTGATAATACTGAAGATATTTATTATTGGGTCGAAAAACTGGGTTTTACAAAAAAAGATATGAAATCGTGGTCTGGAAGCGACGTTTTACGACATTATTCGCAATGAGATATTGTATGTTCTTTTAACTAATTTCGCAGTATATTTATAAATAGTTACTTATTTTACATAGTTGATGAATATAACAAAAAGAATTTTAGTTGCGACATTATTTGTAATTATTATTTTTATGTTTATTTTAGCTATTATATTAGGTATAACTGCTAAAAATGCTGCGAATGTTCAATCATTATTTTTAGATTCTCAAAAAGGATTGGATGCATTTGAAACGTTATTACAATCAACAAATCAAGATGCAACACTTTTAAATTCTTTTTTAGATATATCTCAGCTTGATAAAGCTCAAAATTATTCAGATGTTTTTTCTAAAAATGCGTTTATTGGACGAAATATGACGCTGATAATTCAAACTGAAATATCAGAAGATAAACTCCAAAATCAAAATGTCATACAAAATTACAATAATGGTATTGAGCTTTTAACTCAATTACGAGATGCGCGAGATATTGTAATAGATTTACATTTAGAAGAATTACGAACAAACCGAGATCTTACAATTCAAAAAGTATTAGCTTTTCAAACGTATCAACAACTTTCATTTGAAGCAAACACATTATTTGTTGAAAGTGTTCGCTTGATAAATGCAGATAATCAAAGTTTACAAGAACAACTTATTAGTCGTTCTGTTCAAGTATATTACTGGATTGCAACACTATTTATCGTATTTTTATTTTTAAGTATATTTAGTTCAATGAAACTCATTACTCTTATTGCACGTCCAATCGATGAAATGGCATCAGCTCTAAAAAAATTCACGAGTGGTCATTATGATGCGAAAGTTCAAAACTTTAGTTCCACTACAGAAATAAAAGAATTACAAGAAGAAATGAATTCAGTACTTGCAATAATCCAGGAAGAGGTTTCAAGCAATAAAGAACGAAAAGCTGAGGTTGAAAAAAAACTTCTTCCGACTCAATTAAAAGAGATTATTATTTTTATTCAACAAAGGGTTCAAGAACAACGGGTAACAACAATGAAAGACATTAAAAAACAGTTTCATCTTACATATCCGACAGTGCAGAGTCGAGTGAGTGAGTTAGAAAAACGAGGTTATATTCGAGTTGAAAAAGTTGGTCGAGATAAACATTTATTTCTTATTGAATGATTCCACCACCATAACAAAATTCTTCATCGTAAAAAACTGCGAATTGTCCTGATGCAATTCCTTGATCTTTTCCTTGAATTGTAACACTATATTCATCTGTTTGGTGTTCAGTAAGTACACATCGATACATTTGTTTTCCGTGTCTAAGTTTGACTTTTAAATCCTGCGTTTGAGGCTTTTGTGGAATCCAATTAATATTTTTTACTTTAAATGTACTTCGTTCTTGTTCAATTAAGTCATATTTATTTGAGATATATACAATATTTTCTTTCACATCTTTTTTGACAACATACCATGGTCCGTGATTAAGACCAGAACCGATTCCTTTTCGTTGTCCAATTGTATAAAACCAGACTCCATCATGTTCACCTATTTTTTTATTTGTATGAATATCGATTATGTCGCCTTTTTTTGTCCCGAGATAATGTTGTACAAAATCATTATATTTTATTTTACCTAAAAAACAAATTCCTTGACTGTCCTTTCTATCCTTATTTGGCAAGTTGAATTCTTGAGCAAGTTTGCGTATTTCTGATTTTGTATATGGTGCAAGAGGAAATAGAATTCGACTTAATTGTTTTTGTGAGAGGTGTGCTAAAAAGTATGTTTGATCTTTTATCTGATCAGATACTCGTTTTAAATAATACAAATCATTTTTTTCTATAAGATTTGCGTAATGTCCGCTTGCAACTTTTTGATATGTATCGTCGATATGTTCAAAAAAAGCATCAAATTTTACTCTCGCATTACAAAGCATGTCAGGGTTTGGTGTTCGTCCTTCTTTTACTTCAGTAATTGCATAACTTACAACTCTTTGCCAATATTCTTTTTGTAAATTTATTATTTGTAAAGGAACGTGTAATTGTTCGCAAACTTTTTGTACATATAATAAATCTTCTTCCCAGGGACACTCTCCTAAATGTGATATATCATCTTCAAGCCAGATCTTCAAATAAAACGCAGTAACATCATGTCCTTGTTTTTGTAATAATGCTAATGCAACTGAACTATCTACTCCCCCGGAAACAAGTACTGCTATTTTCATATTATCATATAATTTGTCAATATAACCATTGTAGTTTTTTACGAACAAATGTTTTAATTAAGAGTTCTTTTTTAGCTGAGTATTGAGTACAATTGTGTAACTCTGCAACTTTTGCTTTCATTGCGCAGTATTCTAAAATATCTTTTTTAATAATAGATTTATATCGTTTACCTAAAAAATATGTTTGCCACCAAGTTGCTCCAGTTGTAACAAAACAAAGAACTTTTTTATTTTTGAGAAGACCAACTGGAATTTTAAATGGAATTAAAAAAAATTTTCGAAATTCAAATGCGAATTTAGGTGTAAATACTCTATCAAAGAATCCTTTGAGTATTGCAGGCATCGTATTCCACCAAATCGGATATATAAAGATGATTTTAGTAGTTTTTTCAATTAGTTTTTGGTACTTTAAAACAAGAGGGTGTATTTTCTTTCGTTTGTGTACATAATGTTCTTCAAATTGTAAACAAGCGTTAAATTTTTGCTCATACAAATTAATTACAGTAAAATTTTCTTTTATTTTTTGAAGTTGTACTGTTACTTCACGTAAAATTCTGCCACAATGTCCATCTTTTGAAGGATTAGCATATATAATAATTGTTTTCATACTTTTTGAGAATTTGTCCTTCTTTTTAAAGATTTGGTGTTTTTTGTTTTTGTTTGTCGTTTTTCTTTTTTATATACAATTGTACGATACGGAAATGGAATTTCAATACCGCTTTTATCAAATCGTTCTTTAATTGATTTGTTTAAGTCACAACCCATAATAAATGCATCAATTGGATTTTTTGCCCAAACCCATGCTCGAAGTTTAACTGCTGAATCACCAAATCCAAGAACTTTTACATCAACTTTATTTTTTTTAGATTTTATATCTTCTTTAGTTCGATTATCATGACAAAGTGGATGTTTTTGTGCTTCTTCGCACATTATTTTCATTGCAAGATCAATATTTGAGTCGTAACTAATTCCGAATTCAACATATTTACAAATTCTTTCATCATTTATATCAAAATTTGTTATAATTTCGTTATTAATAATTGCATTTGGAATTATAACTCGCTTATTTTCAAAAGTTCGAATTGTTGTATGTCGTAAATTAATATCTTCAACTCTTCCTAAAATACTATCTTCGCGTAATGTAATTACATCATCAACTCGAAAAGGTGTGAAAAACGCGATAAATAAACCACTAATGATATTTGAAACTGCTTGTTGTGATGCAAAACCAATAATGACTGCTAAAACACCTGCACCTGCAAATAGTGAAACTGAGAGCGTTCGAAGTGAAGGAATTGTATAAACTGCAAATCCCAACCCAATTAAATATATAAGTCCGCCTGCAAAATGCCGAACGATGACTCTTTGTGTTTTATTCATATCTAGAAATGTTGGTTTTGTCAGATGTTTTCGAATAACAAGTTTGATACTTTTTGCAAGATAATGAGTAGTAATGAGTATGAGGAATACTACAAAAGTTCTTCCAATTGGACTTGTAAAAAATAGTTGTAATTCTTGTATTGTGAACATTCTTTCCTCTTTTGATAATTTAGTATCTTTTTGTTTTAAAAATGTTTAGATAATTCGTTTTTTTGCTTCTTGTAATTCTGTCTCAATGATTTTCGTAGGCCATCCATTTCGAATTAAGAGTGTTCGTATGTTCGTATCGTTTAATCCCTCATAATGGAGTAATCTTATGTATAATGATAGCGGAGGATATGTATCTTTAGTAACATCGTATTTTCGCAGAAGTGCTGAATTAAAGTCAACTGGCGGAATTTGAGAAAATGCTTGTTCAATTATATCATTGCTCCAACCTGCTTGTACAAGCTTTTGTGAAATAACATAATCAGTAATATCTTTTGAACGTTGTATTGCGATATATTTTGAGACATGTTCAATGGGCTGCATTACAAATGGTTTTTCTTTTGTATGCAAATCTTTTGTATAAATGAAATATGCAATTCCTGCTAAAATTAGTAATGTAATAATTATACTTAAAATTACAGGTAAAATACTTGTAGTTGGACTTTGTGAAATGTGCTGGTTTGCAAATACTTTTTGAAATAAAATGATGCTTAATACAAAAATAAACCACTTTCTCATAAATAAGATAGTATATTTGGAATTTAAAAAGACTTTGATTTGAAATATAAAGCCCATGGAGGGAATTGAACCCTCGACCTTTTGCTTACGAGGCAAACGCTCTACCGCTGAGCTACATAGGCAAAAAATCCTTATGATGTAATTTTTTTGAGAATTGCTTGTTTATTGTTTTTATATTGTTCTTGTGCTTTTGCACTAATATAATGTTTTTTGCCTTTTTCGTCTTTAATAACTGTGCCAATTATTTTACCTAAGAATGTCGTTTGAATTGGTTCTTTTGTAATTTCGCATTTCATAGTTTGTTAGAAAATGTTTGTATATAAAAATGTGACGTCTATTTGACGTACATTTTTTCTCTTGCTTCGCGAATCCATAGAATATAATAATATAAGAATACAACTGTTATTATAAATGCAAAAACATTTACAAGTATTGCAAATGACAATGGAACATTTGTTATAATTCCTTTATTGACTGAGTACATTAAGAATATATATAGAAAAGCTAAAAATCCTATTATATACATCTGTGATTTCAAAAAGTCATAGTGAAGTAATTCGTGTACTTCTTTTTGTGATTTTTTTAACACCATATATATTTTTTCATTCAATTATTTATAAAGTTAGTTTTTTTGGCTGTTTATTCTCAAATTCAGCCCTGTTTCAAGAGTCTGTTTCGGACCGAAAAGCTCTTTGGTTTCAAAGACATTCTTTGAAAACTTGTAAAATTCTGTTTTACTTTGGCGTAAAATAAAAACATAAGTCGATTCTGCAGGCTCTGAATAGTAATTGTGCAAGTGAGGTCAGCCGTGCTTTTCATTTATTATTGAGACTTGGGATAGAGCCATTAAACTCGGCTGCGTAGAAATCCTCTGAAATCTTCGATTTAATCAATAAATTATAGCTTTATTTTTCAAATGAGTTTATTTGAAAAATCGAAGTATATTGCGAAAAAGCTCTTATTCCAGCTTCCCGGTGGAAACTCTTACCAAAATTTGCCTGCAAAATCGCCAAATTTTGTGACTTGATTTCAAGGCAATATACTTCTTTTAAGCTGTAATCCATATTTTTGCGAGGATTTCTACGCAGCCTTAAACTCAGAAAATTTATAAATACTATTTTATTCTTTGTAGATATGAGAAAATCAAATTTGTCTAAAAGTGAAATACAAGATAAACGAAGAAAGATTATGGTTATTATAGTTGCAGTATTTTTTATAGGTCTTATGGTCTTTAGTTCTTTTGCATTTGTATTTTTATCAAATCCAACAGGTCAAATTGGTGGCTCTGGTTCTCAAACGGTTGAAGAGTTAGGTCAAGAATTTTCAGTCGTTCAAGTTGAAGAAACATCTTTGTGGCAAACACGTTTTAATGACGTTGAAGCATATTTTTATTTATTACCA
Source organism: uncultured Methanosarcinales archaeon (assembly GCA_964624275.1). GTDB lineage: Archaea > Nanobdellota > Nanobdellia > Woesearchaeales > DATGWN01 > CAZUXP01. Next base: position 3,339 of record CAZUXP010000022.1, on the reverse strand, counting down.
TCTCAACTCGGAGTTTTTGAAATTGATGATGGCGCAGTTAATCCTTTGTTGCAATCTCAAATGACTCATATTACATTTAATAGTTCAGATTCAAATGTTTCGGTTATTGTAGAAAGTTTAGGTTTATTAACAGATACGCTAGAAACATTACAAGTCTCAACTGAAACAGGTTCGATTACTGAAGAAAACGATTTTGGATTAGATCAAATAACTTGTGAAGATGCAACAAGTGAAACTCCAGTATTGTATGTCCAATTAAGTGAAGAATTAGTTGGAGTTACCCAAATAGATACTAATTGTTATGCTGTTGCAGGTTTTGATCCAATTGAACTCATTTATGTAACAGAATTTTATCGATATACATTATTTGGTTTAAATATAGGTGAGTAATTCTATGCCTCAAAAAAAAACATTGCAAAAAAAGAAAACTGGACATTTAGATAAAAGTTCGCAGGCTAAAAACGAAGTACAAGCTCAAAAGATTGAATTGACTTCGGTGCAAAAGAGTTTGCTCGTTGTTTTTGGTTTTATAGTTATCATCATTTTTATATTTGTAATTTTATTTTATATGAGTACTCAAGTTGATGATACACAACCAACAGCAGCTAGTTTTGAGTATTGGTATGAACAAACACTTAGAGGTTCTGAATCCGATACGAATTATATGTACGGTGATTTTGTGTTTGTGTTTGACTCACAGTCAGGTTATTGGCAAACATTAGTTGAAAAAGATGGACAGCCATTTTATGTTCGTTCGTATTATTCTCCTCGCCAATTAGAGAATATTTCACTTAATTCAGAAATATATTTTGAGATATCACAAAAACCAAAATCTATAATTACGCTTGATTCATCAGTATATGTAGAGGATTATTTTGGTCATGCATCAATAGGCGCAATTGAAATTTCAAAAATAGTTGGTCAAAGAAACGATTTATTAAACAAAGAAGTGAGCTCAGCCGTTTCAAATCCCGTTGAAGGTATGGAAGGTATTTTGGTGGCAGATTGTCAAAATGTAACTGAATCAACTTCTGTTATTAAATATAAAATGGCCAAAAATTCTTCTATAATCATAGAAGAATCAGGTTGTATAATTATTCAAGCCAATTCAGGTACTGAGTTTATTCGATTAAGCAATCGTATTATGTTTGAATTATTAGAGATTATGCCTTAAAATGACTATAAATCATTATTTTTCAGAACAACCATCTCAAAAATGCCAGATAAGTACAATATCTTTTGATTTATTTGAGAGAAAATATGAGCTTTATACTGGTAGTAGTGTATTTAGTGTGAAACGACTTGATCCAGGTTCACAAACACTTATAGAAGCAATTGAAATACCAACAGGTTTGCAGAATTTTCTTGATTTAGGCTGTGGGTATGGTGTGATTGGAATAGTATTACAAACTCGGTTCCCACAAATATTGATGCATTATGCTGATATTAATCCAAATGCAATTATGTGTACGAAAAAAAATTTAAAAAAATATGGTTTAACTGCTCAGACTTATACGTGTGATGGTTTTTCAGGTGTTTCAAAAACTTTTGATGGAATTTCTCTGAATCCACCATTTTCCGCGGGAAGAGAGACATGTTTACGTCTTATTATTGAATCATACGAACATTTGAATCAAAACGGAAAGTTATACGTTGTTGCACGAAAAAGTAAAGGTGGTGCATTTTTAGGAGAGTATTTAGAAGAACAATTTGGAAATGTAGTAAAGATTCGAAAAAAAAGAGGTTTTACTGTATATATGTCCTTGAAAAAAGAATAAGCATGTGATTATGCTTTTTGTTCAATACGATATTTTCCTTGAGAACTTTGAGTTGAACGCAAATTTACAACTGTGAATTGTGTGATATTTTGTTTTTTTGCATATTCTTCTGCAGCTTTTTGCGTTTGAAACGTTTTTGGTCGAGATGCACGATTTCGTCCGTTTTTAATAACAAGTTCTCGTTTTTTTGTGTGTACGCTCATAATTTCACTTCCGTATTTATTGGAAATCTACACTCTTTATAAATTTAATTCAATTTTGACACAACCAATTTTATGTTTGATTTTTATATAATTTGGTCAAAACTCTTTCAAAAATCTGTTAGGTGCCTTTGCGGGAGTTGGCTCTTACGGGGCGATAACACTTAATTGATGTTGTATGAAGTTTTGAAGATGTCAAGAATCATTCATTTTTGTGGTTGTGCCTTAAGTTTGAGGTTTTATACATGATTGAGGGAAATATTTTCGATTTTTTTGAAAAAATATCAGTATTTTTATCTCTAAATATTTAATTCAAAATAAATAATCCTTGTATATGAATCCATTAATTGGTTTTATTATTGGGATAAGTATCTTATTTATTTTAACTGTAATTATACCTATTGAATATATTGAGATTGAATCACATTCTGGACGCGTTTTATCAAACGAAGGAACTTATAGAATAAGTGGTAAGGTAACAGATATTAAATCATATGAATCTGTTTCATTTGTTTCACTTGAATATTGTCAACCTATTGATATAGTTGTTTTTGATCCACTAGAAAATATTACTGGCAACTATGCATCATTACTTGTTGATGTACAACAAAGAAATGGGGAAAAACAACTGATTGCACAGTCAATTACTGTGCATTCTCCAATAATTCGTTAACAAAATCCCAGTTGATAATATCAAAGAAATTCTCAACATATTCTGGACGTCTATTTTGATAATTCAGGTAGTATGCATGTTCCCAGACATCAAGTCCTAAAATAGGTATTTGACCTTGCATAACTGGATTATCTTGATTAGGGGTACTTGTAATTTCTAGAGTACCTTCTTTATTTAGTACTAACCATGCCCAACCAGAACCAAATCTGTTCAATGCAGCTTCGGTAAATTCTTGTTTGAATTCATCAAAACTCTCAAAACTTTCATCAATTTTTTCTTTAATTAATCCATTGCATTCTTGTTTTTTTGGACTCAACATTTTCCAAAATAACGAGTGGTTATAATGACCACCACCATTATTGCGTACAGTAGTTTGAATATCTTTTGGAAGCGATTCAATGTTTTGTAACAATTCAACTAAGAGTTTTTGTTGTAACTCTGGATGTGATTCAAGCGCTTTTGTGAGTTTATCAACATATGTTTGATGATGTTTGGTATGATGGATTCTCATTGTTTGTTCATCAATATGGGGTTCTAATGCGTTGTAATCAAATGGAAGACTTTCAATTGTGTATGTCATTACTATCACCAATAGAGGTGTTTATTTTTGTCTTTAAAAAATTGTCGATAATATGGCTACGTAGAAATCATTTTGATAATTAGACTGAAAGTCGCAAAAAGCGACTTC